>JBIKUP010000182.1:0-4225 GCA_044347535.1 Burkholderiaceae bacterium | reverse complement strand
CAATTGCATCCTTATCCGCTAAAACTTTTTCTGCTGTTGCGATCAGTCCGGCAGAGATCGAACTGACTAAGCTGTTGATTGCGTCTGCCGAATTTGAGGAGCCTAACAACATGCTTTTCATGGCAGGAAGCGATTTCAGATAAGGATAAATGAAATCAATCATTGGCAAAATCACGTCCGCATTGAAAAGCATTTCCTCTACATCGGGTTGGCGGAAGTTATCAACTTCGGAGGTGATTAGCTTTTTTATTAATCCAGAAAATTTCGAAATGTTAAAATCACGACGATCTATCGTAAAAGTAAACCCAGAGTTTAGTGGCAATGTAGAGATAACATTGGGCAGCATTTCGCGGATGATTCTATTTTCGGTGTGTCGAAAGGCTTCGTTTCTGAATAAAAAATAATAAGAGGTGCGTTTTAAATCGTCTATGATAAAAGCTAGAGTGGTTAATGCTCTCTCCATATCATCGTACGGCACGCCTCGCGCCTGAAGCACGATCTCCGCATTCTTTATTGCAATGCTCAGCGCATTTTCTCCATTGATGTTTTTTTGTCCAATCGAGGCCCCATGCCTCAAAAGATTTCGGAGCAATTCAGGACGATTATTGAATGCTGCACTCATCAAGGCATCATTGCCGTGTTTATCAACTTCATTGATTGGCGCCTGATGTGTGAGCAATAAATCTAGAATCTCATTAAAATTCTTTGGGTCCAATTGGTTTTCTAAAAGTACATGTATCAGCGCTTTCGGACGATTTTCCGCGATTCCGGTCGATTGAAAAACAGTCGACGTTCCATTTTCCAAAAGAAATTTCACGGCATCGAGATGTCTAAAATAAATAGCTTCAGACAGCGCAAAGTAGGCTTCTGATTTCTCGTTTTTCAGCCGTACGCCTTTTTTTGTCATGAGCGACAGAAGGTCAACATTCCCAGCTCTGGCAGCAAGCTTCAAAGGGGTGTCTGAGCGGTTATTCTTTACCAGGGGATCAGCGCCGGCTTCCAGTAATAGGCTTGCTATTTCGGTGTGACGTTTTTTGCAAGCAAGTGTCAGTGGGGTATCGTGTTCTGATTTTTCGTCCAGGTTCACTTCAAGTTCTATCAGTCGCCGGACAATATTCGTCTTCTCGAACTGGACCGCTTTCAGCAGCGGCGTTGTGCTAGCTGAGACGCCGTTGAGCGGCACGCCGATTTCCAGTAACCAGTTGAACAGCTGGAGATTCCCTGACTTGGCGGCTGCTATAAGAACGGTTTTTTCATCCTGAAGGATGGCACTCGCTCCTCTGGCAATCAGTAATTGACAGCATTCGAGATGCCCGTTTTGGGCTGCGTACCACAAGGCCGACTTGGGACTGGTCTCACTTGTCGCATCGATATCAGCGCCCTGTCTGATCAGCAGCTCACAGACTTTGTGATGCCCATTTTTTGCCGCACATATCAGCGGTTGTCTGCTTTTTGGCGACCGGATAGCCGAGACACCGAAAAAAAAGAGTAGGGAACAGATCTCGACATTCCCGATTTCAGCGGCAATAGTCAAGGCATCCCATTTGTCATCCGACATCAGATTAGGATCTATTGTAGGGAGGTGCATCAGCTGCCTGACAACGCCTTGATGTCCGAGTCTTACGGCGGTCATCAGTGCGGTTTTACCATGCATGTTTTTCCGGTTCGGATTTCCTCCATTTTCCAGCAGCATCGTCACCGTGGGTTCATCACCCCACTGGGCTGCGATCATTAGCGCAGTGGTGCGTCGGTTTGTGTTGGGTTCATCGTCATCCGTATCACTTTCGCTAGTCCTATCGTGTTCGGGTGAGAGAACGATACTTGGCTCCCGATATTGAACTTGTAGCAAGCCTGATTGAAATCGTCCCCGATCAAATTCGGGTGGTATCAACATCAACGTGGAATTTGTTTCGAAACAGTGGAACAGTAGTTTCGCACCGCAATCAAGGCTAAGGGTGGCGATCTCTGCTGGGAAATCCGATATGTTAAGTAGCGAGTAGCCAGCCGCGGGCCAGTGTGTCTCTGATTCTCCGAAGAGGTACTTGATGGCCAGTTTTTCATCGGGAACAAAGCCGTACGTGATTTTTTTCGCTTCAGCTTTAGTCAGCATTCTGATCTCGGGTGACAAAGCGCTAATGGAAGTAGCAGTGGCGCTCGAGGCAGAGATCGGCTCCTGTGAGGTGGAAGGCGGTGCTGTAGAGCCGAACAGAAGGTACGCGCTATCCGTCGTTTGCGGCGACGGGTCTTCCTCTGTGCGTCGACGTTTTAGGGCGGGTTCACCATGTGTCGTAGCGGGGGCGTTTGCATGTTCACGTCCACGCTTTCTGCCGCCGGCCCGTGCTTCGCCCGACTGCTCATCGTCGCTGGCGACATCGACATCCATCCCGTCGTCCTCGGTATACGCGGTTGCCGCTGGCTGATTCATGCGCGGTGAGTTTCGCCCGTTTTCGCCGTGCGGCGACCGGCGAGTTTGGGGAAGATCCGGGTTTTCAGGCGTTGGCTGGCCGGTTGGTCGGGCGCTGCTTGCAGCGAGAGAGGTACTCATCAGGGACAACTTTCATCGTATTCGTAGCAGGGCCACCCCCGCAACCAAGCCCTGAGTGCAAATTTGCCTTATTCGGTTCGGTTAAGTGGGTCTGCGAATAGATTGCAGCCGCATGATTCCCGGCGCGATTTCCGAAGGTATTGCCGGTGGTTCGATGGATGGGAGGCCCCTTGTATAATCCGAGAGCAAACCGCACACCCTCTCGCTCCGCCATGACTCAGACCCATTTCGGCTACCAGCAAGTCCCTGAAGCACAGAAGGTGAAGAAAGTCGCCGAGGTGTTCCATTCGGTAGCCGCGAAATACGACGTGATGAACGACCTCATGTCTGGTGGTCTGCACCGGATTTGGAAGGCTTTCACCATCGCGCAAGCTGGCATTCGGCCCGGCTTCAAGGTGCTGGATATTGCAGCCGGTACTGGCGATCTGACGAAGGCTTTCGCGAAGCGCGCGGGCCCGACCGGCGAGGTCTGGCATACCGATATCAATGAATCGATGTTACGTGTCGGTCGCGACCGTATGATCAATGAGGGGCTTTTGCTGCCGACGCTGATCTGCGATGCAGAAAAGCTGCCTTTTCCCGATAACTACTTTGATCGCGTGTCGGTGGCTTTCGGCCTGCGCAACATGACGCACAAAGATGTCGCACTGGCCGAAATGCGCCGCGTGTTGAAGCCGGGCGGCAAATTACTGGTGCTGGAATTCTCGAAAGTCGCAGCGCCGCTGCAAAAGCCTTACGACGTATATTCGTTTAAGGTGCTGCCGTGGCTTGGCGAAAAAATCGCCAGCGATGCGCACAGCTATCAGTACCTCGCCGAGTCAATACGCATGCATCCCGATCAGGACACGCTGAAAGCGATGATGCAGGACGCGGGGCTCGATCGCGTCGAGTATTTCAATCTGACGGCAGGAGTGGCAGCGCTGCATGTGGGGGTGAAGCTCTGAATTATTCCTTTATCAGGAATTCACGAGACACTGGATTCCGGCTTGCGCCGGAATGACGTATCAAAGAGCATCGCACTATAAATCGTCATCCCGGCGCAGGCCGGGATCCAGCGATATTAAAAAATACTTATGACCACGCTGGAACGTCCTGTCACCACCGCACTTAACCACCTCCTGTCCCGCCAGCCGGCGCTGCGCGACAAGCTGTCCATGCACGCCGGTAAAGTTGCACGTATCGACGTCGGATTCATTCAGCTGAGTCTGGCAGTTGCCAGCGATGGCTTGCTTGAATCTGCCAATGCCGAACCCAGCGTCACTATCACCATCAAGCCTGCCGACCTGCCGCAAATTCTTGCAAACATAGATCGCGCGTTCTCGTATGTGAGCATCAGCGGCGACGCCGATCTCGCTCGCACGATCTCCGAGGTTGCGAATGGCTTGCAGTGGGAAGTGGAAGAAGACCTCGCGCCTTGGGTGGGTGATATTGCCGCGTTACGAATCGCGAACGCTGGGCGCCAAATCATTGGTGCGGCAAAGAGCACTGCGCAAAACCTGGCAGAAAACATGGCCGAGTACTGGCTAGAAGAAAACCCGACGCTGTTATACCGCCGTGCGGGCGAAGATTTTGCGACGGACGTTGCGCGGCTGCGCGACGATGTCGAGCGATTGAGCAAACGCGTCGAGCAGATTGAGCGACTCGCACGTACTGACGCAGGTGCCGCATGATCGCGCGTGT
>JBIKUP010000181.1:0-4232 GCA_044347535.1 Burkholderiaceae bacterium | reverse complement strand
TTACCCACGACAGCGTTTGCGCTGGTCGCCTACCAGGGCGATATCTACTACGGCTTGTGGTACCCGATCGTGATCGCGTTGTTTACTTTCGTGATTGGCACCCTGTTTGTGCGCGAAACTAAAGATAACGATATCCACGCAAACGACTAAGCCCTACCAACCCTATCAAACCGCCGGTTCGCCGGCGGTTTTTTTTTGTGTGTGCTGCTTCCGTGCGCTATTAAGAGGCATCGACCACTATTTCTGTAGGCCACTTTGTACTTGCGGTGCGTTATTCACCGCTTGCTTGCGCTGCAAATTTCCGCCGAATCCGTTGTTTTCGCGTTACACATTTAACTGACCCCCCCAGCAACTGGGCCGCATTGTTTTGAATAGACCGTCCACCCCCCTATCCGCCGGGAACTAAATAAATTACATTCTCGCCAATCCGAAGTTAGCGTTTTACTAACGCACCTCAAGGCGATGAAACTGTCGCCGCGTCATGGATTGGAGCTGCCATGGATATTGAATGGCTGGAAGACTTTTTGGTGTTATCCGATATGTCGAGCTTCACCCGGGCGGCTCAGGCACGCAACGTCACGCAATCTGCGTTCAGTCGTCGTATCCGTTCATTGGAAGATTGGATCGGGATCTCACTCGTTGATCGTGACACCGTGCCACCGCGACTGACCATGGCGGGTCATTTGTTCCGCGATGCTGCGCGCGAGATGGTGCGTCAGTTACAAGATACTCGGGTCGCCCTAGGGCATCGAAGCAAAGTGTTCTCTGGCATCAAGCTATTCGTTTCGCAGTCGCTTGTGCAACAAACCCTACCTGAATGGATGCAGCGAATCAACGAGCGTATTAGCGGTCTGAAGTTCGATATACAGGCGGGTGAAACCTATGAAGGGGTCATCGCATTGAGCAATGGCCGTTGTGATCTTCTGATGGCACACCATAGCCCCATCGTGCCGATGTCGATCGACGAAAAAATGGCCCCATCCATCACGCTCGGCCAGGATCGTTTGGTGCCGGTCAGCTTGGCAGATGAATTCGGTTCGCCAGTTCATCGGCTAACCGAATCCAAGCTTCGACATCTGCCGCTGCTTTCCTACCCACCCGAAACCTTTTTCGGCCGTATCTGTAACGGACTCATCCGATTCCGACCAAGCGATCCAAACTTCAATGTCGTCGTACAAAGCGCAAATGCGCGTGTACTCCACACACTTGCGCGCGCTGGCCTCGGTATCGCATGGTTACCCGAGCGCTGCGTCACTCACGATATTTCGGTACGAAGACTCGCGCTAGCGGGCGACGAGGAATGGAGCGCAAAAGTCGATATACGCCTCTACGCTACGCATGAGCGTGCCCGTCTGCTGAATGGCAATCTGTGGGACAACATCCGAGACATGAAAAATGAACCTGTTACCGTGCGCTAGGAAAACCCATTGAGTCAAATAACTCAACACCCTAGCCCGGCTTTTATGGAAAGCGAGTGCCTATGAAGATCGCGCTGCGAGTGATGGGAGACGGCCTGTTCAGCCGACTAGCAAAAGAGATTGCTGCACAAGAGTCAGCGTTTCCACGGCGTCTGGGTAACACGCAATTAGTGAGTTGGCAGTTGGAACAACTAGAACCTCCATTCCGTCTCGACTACCTTGATAACGAACCCAATCAGGCAGCGGTTGCGCTGGTCGAAGTTCATGACGCCACTCAGATCGAGATGCTCTGGGATTTTGGTCGTCTCGAATATCCCAGCCTATGTCACCGATCCGACTCCGATTTGCCGCCGGTACCTTTGATATTGGTGTTTGATGACCACCCGAGCGCACCAACGGCCCTCGATATCCCAAAGCTGGTAAGTGACTGGGTATGCGGAAAAGACGCCATGAATGAGGTGGCCCGACGTGTCGTCACTGCGCTGCGACGTCAAAACAGTTTGCTCGATGAGCTAGGCCTTGGTCTGCTGACCTTGAACATGGAATCACGGCGGCTCATCTATCTGGGTGACGTTATTCAGCTTTCCCCCGCCGAATTACCACTGGCTGAGTTATTCCTCAGTCATATGGGTAGTGTGGTGCCGCTAGATGACATCCTGCTGATGTTTAAGCTAGCTGGTCGCGCGAGCACCGGTAGCAATATTCGGGTCACTATTTTCCAGCTCCGATTCAAAATAGAACTAGTCTCGCGTAACCAGCTCACGATCACGTGTACCTACAGCGAGGGCTATGCATTAAGGCCTGGAAAAGGTCCGCCTCGAGCGCCGGAACACCTCGAGGCACGCCAAACAATGGCGCCATACCACGCCTGAGCGCTTGCGCGAGATTGACGCCGCCTGCGGGTCTGGCGGCGCTGTGGGATCATTGCGAAAAATTTTCAAAACCTGCCGTCTGTGCCCGTGATTGATAGGCTGGCCAGCGGCGCCCAATGATTTGAATCCCAATGATCGAATTACGCAAGAGTGAACAACGCGGCGTTGCCAATATAGGTTGGCTTCGCTCCCGGCACAGTTTTTCATTTGGCGATTACTACGACCCGCAGCATGTAGGTTTCGGACCGCTACTCGTGATCAACGAAGACCAGGTACAACCGGGTCGCGGATTCGGTACCCATGGCCATCGAAACATGGAAATCATTTCGTACGTGCTGTCAGGTGAGCTAACGCACAAAGACAGCATGGGTAATGGCTCCGTGATTCGACCCGGCGACGTGCAGCGCATGAGTGCCGGCACCGGAGTCACTCACAGCGAATTCAACCCCTCGCAAACTGAGCTCGCGCATTTTTTGCAGATCTGGATCGAGCCCTCGCGGCACGGTGTCAACCCCAGCTATGAGCAGTTGCATATAGACAGCGCCGCCAAGCGCGGTGTGTTGCGTATCATCGCGTCGCCTGACGGCCGTGATGGCTCGGTGCGGTTACATCAGGAAGCGCTCATCTACGCCAGCCTGCTCTCCGATGGCGACCGCATCGAGTTCACGCTGAAACCCGACCGGCGCGCCTATGTGCATGTGGCGCGCGGGGCAGTAAGCGTGAACGGTATACGCCTGACGAATGGTGATGCCTTGAAGATTTCACAGGAAAGTCAGCTGATTCTTGATCAAGCAGAAGACGCAGAGTTGCTGCTGTTCGATTTGCCCTGAAAACCGCTTGCCCTCAGACCAACTGGTGTGAAATACCAAGTTTGCTGAGCGACGATGTATCAAGCGCCCGCCATCGCCGCGCAGTGGCATAATCGCGGCTGACGTCCGGCATGCGGCGGTCGCGAGGGTTCGCGACGCCGCATTTGCATTTAAGCGCCGGCTTGCAGGAACCCCTAAATGTCGCAAAGTACCACCCGCTCCGATCACGCGAGTCTGACCCACATGGCCAGCTGTGCGCTGCCAACGCCTTGGGCAAGCTTTACCTTGCACGCATTTCTTGAAGCCGGAACTGGCAAAGAACATCTCGCTATGATTCTGGGCGATATTAGTAATGGCGAGCCCGTACTGGCGAGGCTGCACTCCGAGTGCCTGACGGGTGACACCCTGTTCAGTCAGCGCTGTGACTGCGGTGCCCAGCTGGAAGGCGCCCTTCAGCGCATCGCCGAAGAAGGTCGCGGCATCCTGCTCTATCTCCGTCAGGAAGGGCGCGGCATTGGTCTGGTGAATAAAATCCGTGCTTATGCGCTGCAAGAACAAGGCGCGGATACTGTCGAAGCCAATCATCAGCTCGGTTTTGCCGACGACCTGCGTAACTACGATGTATGCGCACCGATTTTCCAGTACTTCGGTATCCGCTCATTGCGCCTGATGACCAACAATCCCCGTAAGCTCGACGCCTTGAAAGAGCTGGAGATCAGCACCGAGCGGGTAGCGCATATCGCCGGTAGTACCGACCAAAACCAACGCTATCTGCAAACCAAGGCCAAGAAACTTGGCCATCTGCTGACGCCTGTGCGCTCGGGCGACGACGAATAGCGCCGAAATCTCCCTGCCCGCCCTGCGCAGCTGCAGGTCTGGCCAACTCATTGATTTTGATCATGCTGCGGTTTGTCATTGCTCAAATGACAAAAGACTCAGTTACTTAGTCTTGGCGGTGAGGGCTTTGACGTAATCTCCTCGTTTCGACCTAACCCCTCTTAGGTTTCGCTCTCCGTCGGAGAGCATTTTTTTTGCCTGGTCGAAAAATCTCTTTCCGCGTGCCAAAATACGCTCCGGAAACATTATGGGTTTCAAAAACAAAACCAAGATTTCTAGGAGAGCACAATGCCAGC
>JBIKUP010000180.1:0-4233 GCA_044347535.1 Burkholderiaceae bacterium | reverse complement strand
GATGTCGGTGTTGGTCGGCACTGTCGGTGCGCTGGCGTCGTTCTACCACGACTCGCTCGATATCAACGATCCCAAGCATCGTGACGTGTCTGCGATCCGTTTGGTCGCCAAGATGCCGACGCTGGTAGCGATGGCGTACAAGTACTCGGTCGGTCAGCCGTTTGTCTATCCGCGTAATGACCTCTCTTTCAGCGCAAACTTCATGCGAATGATGTTTGCGACCCCGGCAGCGGATTACAAAGTGAATGATGTGTTGGTACGCGCGCTGGACCGTATCCTGATCTTGCACGCTGACCATGAGCAGAATGCCTCAACATCGACCGTCCGACTGGCGGGCTCCTCGGGTGCAAACCCGTTTGCTTGTATCGCAGCGGGTATCGCCTGCTTGTGGGGTCCGGCACATGGTGGCGCGAATGAAGCGGCGCTTCAGATGCTGCAAGACATTCAGCGTGATGGTGGTGTCGAGAAAATTGGCGAATTCGTCGCCAAGGTTAAAGACAAGAATTCGAATGTGAAGCTGATGGGCTTCGGTCACCGGGTTTACAAGAACTACGATCCGCGTGCGAAGTTGATGCGTGAGACCTGCCACGAAGTGCTGAATGAACTGGGTCTGCAAAATGATCCTTTGTTCAAGCTGGCGATGGCGCTCGAGAAGATTGCATTGGAAGACGAATACTTCGTGTCACGCAAGCTGTACCCGAACGTCGACTTCTACTCCGGCATCGTGCAGTCGGCTCTCGGCATTCCGGTGTCGCTATTCACGGGTATTTTTGCGATGGCCCGTACCGTCGGCTGGATCGCGCAGTGGAAGGAAATGATCTCCGACCCCGAGCAGAAAATCGGTCGCCCACGGCAGTTATTCGTTGGCTCGCCCCGGCGCGATGTGCCGCCGATGGCAAAGCGTTGATAGAACGTTCTACAGTTCAAAAAGAAAGCGGGCTTCGGCCCGCTTTTTTTTTTGAATGCCGGTAAGGGAACCGGTTAACGCTTTAGTCATACTCATTAGGCTCACTTTTCAGGAGCTCGTATGAATACGGTCGCCAATCGTCCCCTAATTACCACACTACCCCATGATGTGCTGAACGAAATTGTTCTTTCGCTCCCGGCTGTGAAGTCAAAAGCGCCTTGGCGAGATCTCAATAGCCTAGCTTACAGCTGTCGCTTCATGTCTCAATGGAAGGCGAATGGGGTTAAGCCGCTAATCATACAGGCTTGGTGTCAGGCTGCTAAAACTCTGACGGAAACAAAGGACTGGCGTTCCGCACTGTTAAAAGTAGTCGATCAATCTTCCGATCGATGGACGCGTCTGTTTCGCGAGCCCGTACTCCGTAAACTTGCGAGCAAGCGACGGGATGATGAGGAAGACCAAGTCAGTCGAACCTATCCGGCCTTCATCGCCGCTGTAAGCTCTAATCGTGAAAGCGTTTCAGTGGATGAGCTTCGCCATTATCTGGCGGTCTGCACCCAGGCCTCGCGAGGGCAGCAGGAGGCAATTCTGAAGACCTTGCCGCGATTGCTGGAGGGGCTCTCTGCGCATGAGCTGGAACATGCTTGCGCGGTCCTTGGCAAGTCATTGGGAGGGGACAGAGAGCTCTGCCGCCGAGCGGCAAAGAGCGACGTGATGGACAAACTGCTGAATGCAGCTGGTCGAAGCAAGCGGGGCTTTGCAATGCTCGAACTCAGTCTACTTGCGCAGGACTCGCTACCTTACCCTATGTCTGAACTGGAAGTACAAAGAACGCTTTCCGTGATCCCCAGTAAAAAACGCTGGGGATGGATTTCGCGATCTGTTCCCCAATTTTTCCAATCGGGAACGATCATTCGCTGCCTCTTGAAAGATCCTTACTGCAGAAAACGTATGGTTGAATTCATGTTGGCAGCCTTTACTAAAGGCAAATCGGATTTGGCCAAGCTTTCTGCCTGCGAGTTAGTTTACGAGGGGCGGTCAATACTGGGCGCGATTGGGGCAGGAAAGATGCTGCTGGATCAGGTATCCGGCTGGATCATCGAAAACAAGGTATTTAAGGTCGATGGAGGAGCGGAGCTCAAGGACCGCTTTGTTTCCCTGATCAGTAAATTCGCGAATCCTCTTTGCAGGTATGCGCCAAAAGGTACGAGCGGAAAGCTGGCGAAACAAATGCGACTCGCCACCGAGCATGCGGTTGAAGCTGGGAAGCTGGATGATGCGTCTTCGATCTTATGCGCGATTTGTATGAATATGCGGGTTCAGTTACCTAGCCGGATTCGCGGTAACGAAGCAGGACTGCGCAGTGCCTTCGCGGGCGCCATCCGGAAAGCGGCAGATTGTACCGACTTGAATACTAGGGATTACTGCTGCTATCGACTGATCGAGCTCGCCCAACACAGCCGGCTAGGTAAGGAAGATATTCGACGCTTGAAGCTCGAAGTGAAAAATGTCTTGAGGGGCAAACAAGTTTCCAAAGCGCAGGCTCGGCACGTCCGCGAGTACGACAGTGCGTCAGAGAGCTGAGCTTCGGACAAAGCATTTCCGATGGAGCATGGCGTCCCTGACACACGAGACGCAGTGGATCTAGGAGTCTCGGGCGGGGCACTAGCGGGCGTCATTCAAGGCCACCAGCAGGTGGTCTTTTTATTTCAAAAATCCAAAAATTCCGTGGATAGCCTTCTTTACAGCCTACCTGTTGTGTTACCCTTTCGACTCGCTCATTTGCTGAGCGTGCGGGCGGTTAAAGACGTCCCTCCCGCAATTTTTGCAATCCGCTAACCGGTGTGGCCGCAGTGCGGATGGTTGATGAACCCGCTGATTACTTCGCGAAGCGCGAAGAAAGGTGAGCAGTGATGATGCAGCAATATTTCTCCAACTCCTATCTGTTTGGAGGTAATGCCCCGTACGTGGAAGAACTGTACGAGGCCTATCTCCTTAATCCCGGCTCGGTACCTGAAAACTGGCGTTCGTATTTCGACGCCATGCAACACGTGCCCGCTGTCGATGGCTCCGACCGCCCCGATGTGCCGCATGCGAGTGTTGTTGCCTCGTTTGCCGAGCGCGCCAAGCGGGGTCCGATTCGTACCGTCACCGCCTCAGGCGATGCGGAGATGGGGCGCAAACGCGTCGCCTCGACACAGCTGATTGCCGCCTATCGATTCCTGGGTACCCAGTGGGCCAATCTGGACCCGCTGCAGCGCCAGGAGCGACCAACTATTCCCGAGCTCGAGCCGCCTTTCTACGGATTCAGCGA
Organism: Burkholderiaceae bacterium; assembly: GCA_044347535.1. Taxonomy (GTDB): domain Bacteria; phylum Pseudomonadota; class Gammaproteobacteria; order Burkholderiales; family Burkholderiaceae_D; genus Pernthalerella. Next base: position 1,012 of record JBIKUP010000180.1, on the reverse strand, counting down.
CGCCGACCTCGATACTGTTTTTAACATCAGCAATACCTATTTCGGCCCCGAGTCTGCCTCGCTAAGAGATCTGCTGCAGGCGCTGCGCGATACTTATTGCCGCTCGATTGGTGCCGAGTTCCAGTACATCACCGACCCCACCCAAAAACGCTGGATGCAAGAGCGGCTGGAGTCAACCCGCGCCACCGGTACCTTCGCCGTGGAAGAGAAGCAGCACATCCTCGATCGCATCACGGCCGCCGAGGGCTTGGAGCGCTATCTCCACACCAAATATGTCGGGCAGAAGCGTTTCTCGCTCGAAGGCGGTGAGAGCTTTATCGCGTCGCTCGACGCGTTGATTCAACGCGCAGGAAGCCAGGGCGTGCAAGAGATCGTGATCGGCATGGCACACCGTGGTCGTCTGAATGTGCTGGTGAATATCCTCGGCAAGATGCCGCACGACTTGTTCGCTGAGTTCGAGGGTAAACACGCAGATGATTTGCCAGCCGGTGACGTGAAATACCACCAGGGCTTTTCTTCCGATGTGTCGACACCGGGTGGGCCTGTCCACTTGTCGTTGGCTTTTAACCCGTCGCATCTTGAAATCGTAAACCCAGTGGTCGAGGGTTCGGCCAAGGCGCGTATGGACAGGCGCGGCGACAAAGATGGTAAAGAAGTGCTGGCGGTTCAGGTGCATGGTGATGCTGCGTTTGCGGGTCAAGGCGTCGTGATGGAGACGCTCAACCTCGCGCAGACGCGTGGTTACGGCACTGGCGGCACCGTGCACATCGTCATCAATAACCAGATTGGTTTCACCACCTCTGATCCGCGCGATTCACGTTCGACCCTGTACTGCTCGGATGTGGTCAAGATGATTGAAGCGCCTGTGCTGCACGTGAACGGCGATGACCCCGAAGCGGTAGTCTTTGCGACGCAGATTGCGCTGGATTTCCGGATGCAGTTCCACAAAGACGTGGTGGTCGATATTGTCTGCTTCCGTAAGCTCGGTCACAACGAGCAGGACACCCCGGCG
>JBIKUP010000179.1:0-4248 GCA_044347535.1 Burkholderiaceae bacterium | reverse complement strand
TGATTTGATGCAGGCACCGCTGCGCGCGATTTATGGCGATACCTCGATGGCGGCCGATGGCTTGCCGTTTCATCCGGATGATCAGGGCTTGGTGAAGCGCGGCGCGCAGTGGATGTCGCGCAAGCTAATGCGCGAGCTGGGTCTGATGGTGACCGGTGGTTCGTCCAGTATCAAAGACAGTTGGCTACCGATGCGAGAGGCAGGCGCGGCGGCACGCGCGCGGCTCGTCGCCGCCGCTGCTCGCGGCTGGGGTGTGCCTGAAACAGAATGCGGCACCGCAGAGGGCCGTGTGTCGCATGGCAGTGGTCGTTCGGTCAGCTATGGCGAGCTCGCGCCTAGTGCAGCAGCCATCGGCGATGTGCCCTATGCCGTGAAGCCAATCGCTGAGTTCAAACTCATCGGCACGCCTGCGGCGCGGCTGGATGTGCCCGCCAAGGTGAACGGTAGCGCGCGCTTCGGAATGGATGTTCGCGTTGAAGGTATGCGCTATGCCATGCTGGCGATGTGCCCTGTCATTGGCGGCAAACTTAAAACATTTGATGCTGCTGCTGTCGACAAACTTCCCGGCGTGGTGCGCGTGATGGCACTGAATGCGGATAGTTCAGGTTCGGCCGATGCAGTTGCAGTTGTGGCTGAGTCGCGCTGGCAGGCGATACAGGCAATTGAACAGCTACCGGTAGTCTGGGACGAGGGCGCCAACGCACCGTTATCATCAGCGGCAATTTCTCAAGCGCTGCTGGAAGCGGTTGAAAAAGAAAACGCGTTCAGCTATCACCAGCGCGGTGATATGAAAGCAGTGGCAAGTGCCAAGCACATCAGCGCTGATTACAGCGCACCTTTCCTTGCGCATGCAGCGATGGAGCCGGTGAACGCTACCGCGCAGTTTGTAAATGGTCGATTAAAGCTGTGGGTACCTACGCAAACGCCTTCACTTGCAGTATCGGTTGCGGCGCGAGTAGCGGGTATTGATGAAGATGCGGTTGATCTTGTAGTGACCTTGCTTGGCGGTGGCTTTGGTCGCCGGCTCGACAATGACATGGTGGCGCAGGTGGTGCAGCTGGCGCTAGCCATGGAGGGCGCGCCAGTCCAACTGCTGTGGACGCGCGAGCAGGATATGGCACATGATTTTTACCGACCCGCTGCGATCGCGCGTTTGACCGGTATGTTGTCTGCGGAGGGCGAATTGGTCGGCTGGGACACCAAGTCGGCTTCTGGTGCACCGGGTCAGCATCTGATTCATCGGGCATTTGGCTTGCCGATGATGGGCCCGGACAAGACCACGGTCGAGGGCCTGTACGACCATTGCTACGAAATTCCGAATCAGCTGGTATCGCATGTCACTGTCGAGTCGTCGGTGCCGCTCGGCACCTGGCGCTCAGTGGGTCACTCGCACAATGCGTTTTTTAAAGAGAGCTTTATCGACGAACTTGCGCATGCCGCTGGTACAGACCCGGTGCGTTTTAGGCGGCAGATGCTGTTCGCTCACCCGCGCCATTTGACGGTGTTGGATGCGGCGGTAAAACTAGCGGGCAAGCCGGCAGCTGGTAATGCGCTCGGTGTCGCTTTGCATCAGTCATTCGGCAGTATCGTGGCGCAGGTGGCCGAGGTGTCCGTCGAGGGCGCACATATCCGTGTGCATAAGGTCAGCTGCGTCGTAGATTGCGGCGTGGTGGTCAACCCTGAGGGTGTGCGTCAGCAGATGGAGTCGGCGATTGTATTTGGCTTGTCTGCGGCCTTGCATGGCGAGATCACGATTAGCGACGGCCGGGTGCAGCAGTCGAATTTTCATGACTACCCAACGCTGCGCATCATTGATATGCCCGAGGTGCAGGTAGAGGTTATCGCGGGAGCTGATGCACCCGAGGGCGTAGGTGAACCTGGTACACCGCCGATTGCGCCTGCAGTCGCTAATGCCGTATTCAAGCTGACAGGCAAGCGGCTCCGCAGTCTGCCATTGCGCTTAGAGGATGCATCGTCATCGTGAACACGTTGCGCGGCGAGTTGCCACCAACACCGCTAGCGATATTTGGTGGCTGCTTTAAGAACTGAACTGAGCTAGTAGCGAGCGCAGATTACATTCCTGCTGCCATTGCTGGCGCTCGGCGTTGCTGCTGGCCTCACGCCGAAGTTCATCGTCATCACGACTCAGTTGTGCTTCGAGCAAACGTGCGACCTGACGCGGCTCGGGTAGCATGGTGCCGTAGAAGACAACAATGTCTCGGTGTTGAATCAGGATGGTGGGGAAGTTCTCAACGTCGAGGTCGCCGATAAGATCGGCCTGATCCTCGATATCAATCCAGACAAACTGCTGCTCGGGATGTTCCGCAGCCAGTGCCTCGAAGCCCGGCCGGTACTGTTTGCAGACATCGCACCATGCGGCGCACAGGCAGGCTACTACCCACCGGCCCTCGTCCAAGGCACGAGCCAGCTGGGGGAAATGGTCTGGTACCAAAAATAACGACTGCATGACCAGATTCTACCCGATGGGCGCTTGGTAAAATCCGTCTATGTCGCACCACTTACCCACACTTGCCGCGATCGATACATCGACCGAACTGGCATCAGTCGCCGTCTTGCACCTGGGCGAATTGTTTACACAGCAGTCGAGTGGGGCTACTACGCACTCAGCCACGGTGTTGCCCATGCTGCAACGCGCTCTGAGTGAAGCAGGCATTGATCTGGCAGATTGCGACGCATTTGCCTATGGCTGCGGACCCGGATCGTTTACCGGTGTTCGGACCGCCTGCGGCTTGGTACAGGGCTTGGCGTTTGGCGCGCAGCGCAAAGTCGTGCCAGTTGTCACGCTGCTGGCAATGGCGGAAGCCGCGCGCATGGCGGGCGCTGGTGATGAGCTTATCGCGGTGATGGATGCGCGTATGGGCGAGGTGTATTGGGCGCGCTATCGCTATGACGGTGAATGGCGAACGATAATTGAGCCCACCTTGTCGAGCGCTGAGCAAGTGGTGACTGATACTGAGGCCGCGGTTTGCGGTAACGGTGTGCTGGCTTATCCGGAGGCATTTGCAGCGCTCGCTGCAGAAAGACGTTACCCCGAGATACTGCCGCATGCAGCGAGTATCGCGCGGCTTGCATTAGTCGCTTTGGCCAACGGTGAGGGTGTTGATGCGCGCGATGCGCAGCCCCTGTATCTTCGAAATAAGGTTGCGCTGACCACCGCAGAGCGTCTTGCTGCCGGAGTTGCCTCATGAGTTCGGTGCTGAAAACAACGCGCTACGCTGGCAAATTGGAATTCGCGCCCATGACCGTGCGAGATGTCGAGGAGGTGGTGCGCATCGAGAATGATGCCTACCCGTTTCCCTGGACCCGAGGTAATTTTCTGGATTCATTGGACAATCGCTACGATGCCTGGGTGCTACGCGAAATCGATGGCCGACTCGCGGGTTATTTTTTGTTGATGAGCGCGGTGGATGATGTGCACCTGCTCAATATTACCGTTCGGCCTGATTTGCAGGGTCAGGGGATTGGGCGCTATTTGCTCGATAAAGTGTGCGCCTTGGCCAAAACGGCTGGTATCCATCAAATTCTTCTCGAGGTTAGGCCCTCGAATCAACATGCATTAGCGGTCTACCGCCACGCTGGGTTTCAAATGATTGGTACGCGCAAAAAATATTACCCATCCGCTGGCAGTGCACGCGAAGATGCCATCGTGATGCGACTTAAGCTTGTGCAGGAGCCAGTGTGAATCTCGACAAGGTGAATAAGCTGCAGCACATGGGTCTCGGCCCGGTATGGGTACGTCGGCATGGTGTTGCTGCTGGTATACCTGCAGGTTCAGGTTCAGGTTCAGGTTCAGCTTCAGGTTCAGCTTCAGAGGTGGCTTTAGGTGCTGACTCAGCTATTGCTGCAAACGCATTGGAAGCTGCAAACGTAGGGGTAGCCAGAGCATCGAATGATCAGCAAGACGCAGCGCTCGCTGCGATGGATTGGGATGCGCTGGAAGCCAGTATCCGCGAGTGCACGCGCTGTGGTTTGTGCGAGGGCAGACAACATGCAGTACCCGGTGTGGGTGACCGCGCTGGACGTTGGTTGTTTGTTGGTGAAGGGCCAGGGCGCAATGAAGATTTACAGGGCGAGCCATTTGTCGGGCCAGCCGGCAAGCTGCTCGACAACATGTTGCGCGCATTGGATTTGGCGCGCGGTAAGGATACTTACATCGCCAATATCGTGAAATGTCGGCCCGTGGGTGCTGATGGTCGTGATCGGCCACCGACGCCTGAAGAGGTTGAC
>JBIKUP010000178.1:0-4259 GCA_044347535.1 Burkholderiaceae bacterium | reverse complement strand
GCACCCATCTCAGGCCGGATTGGTCTGCGTAGCGTTGACGTCGGCAATCTGGTTGGCCCCGCTGACGCGACAGGATTGGTCACCATCACCCAAACCGCACCAATCGATGTGGTATTCGCAGTACCGCAAGATGCGGTACCCGAGCTAAAGCACGCAATCTCTGGCGGCAAAGCACTTCCAGTCACTGCATTTGATCGCTCGCGTAGCAAGCCGCTGGCGATCGGCCGCTTTCTCGCGCTCGACAATGTGGTCGATACCCAAACCGGTACCGTGCGCGCCAAGGCACGCTTCGATAATGCGAACGGTAGCTTGTTCCCCAATCAATTCGTGAATGTGCGTTTGAAACTGCGCACGGTCGAAGGCGCAACCGCAGTGCCTGTGTCTGCAGTGCGCAATGGGGGTGATGGGCCGTTTGTGTATGTACTGAACGCCGCTGAAAAAACCGTATCACTCCGACCAGTGAAACGCGGCTTATCGAGTCTGGATAAAACGCAAATTCTGTCGGGTGTCGAGCCGGGCGAACAAGTCATCACCGAAGGCGCAGACCGCTTGACCGATGGCGCCAAAGTACGACTGCCGGGTGAGCGCGGTAAAGGCGATAAAGGTGCAGGCGATAAAGGTGCACGTGGTGCTGACGATGCGGGTGGTAAAGGCGCTGGCAGTAAAGGTGCTGCCGGTAGTGGCGAGGAACGCCAGGGCGGTGAGAAGCGCAGCCGCAACGCGAGCGGCGGATGACCCCCTCCCGTCCGTTCATTCTGCGGCCGGTCGGGACCTCGCTGCTGATGGTCGCGATTGTGCTGGCAGGACTGATTGGGTTGCGTTTTCTGCCGATCGCAGCGCTACCGCAGGTGGATTTCCCCACCATTCAAGTGCAGACCATGTATCCGGGTGCCAGCCCGGAGGTGATGAGTCAAACCGTCAGCGCGCCACTGGAAAGACAGTTTGGTCAAATGTCCGGCTTGAAGCGTATGAGCTCGGCCAGTGCTGCGGGTCTGTCCACCGTGACACTGCAATTCAATTTAGGGGTACGCCTCGATGTTGCAGAGCAGGAGGTGCAGGCGGCCATTAACGCCGCAACCGCCCTGCTACCTGCTGATCTGCCTGCGCCACCCGTCTACGCAAAAGTAAATCCGGCAGATGCGCCAGTACTGACGCTGGCGATCACCTCCGATACCTTGCCACTGACTGAGCTGCATCAGATTGCCAATAACCGACTGGCACTGAAAATCAGTCAGGTTAGCGGCGTCGGACTCGTCACCCTCTCCGGTGGTCACAAACCGGCGATTCGTATTCAAGCAGACATACGCGCATTGGCGGCTGCAGGTCTGGGACTGGATAGCTTGCGCACGGCGATCACCCAAGCGAACGCCAATACCGCCAAAGGCAATATTGATAGCGCGACGCGCTTTTACTCGATCAATGCCAATGATCAGCTGAAATCCGCACAAGACTATGCCAACCTGATCGTCGCCTGGAAAAACGGTGCACCGGTACGCTTGTCGGAAGTTGCGCGCGTGGTGCAAGCACAAGAAAACGTACGACTCGCCGCCTGGGCTGATTTGAAGCCGGCGATTATTTTGAATGTGCAGCGACAGCCGGGCGCGAATGTCATCCAAACGGTGGATGCGATACAGCAGCGGCTACCGGAGCTGACCGAGAGCCTGCCCGCCTCGGTGAAAGTGACTGTGCTGTCCGATCGTACCGGTACTATCCGCGCCTCCATCGAGCACGTCACCATCGAATTGTTCGTCGCCGTGGCATTAGTGGTGTTAGTAATCTTGCTGTTTTTGCGCAGCGTGCGCGCGACCATCATCGCCAGCCTTGCGGTACCGATTTCTTTGCTTGGCACGTGCGGTGTGATGTTCTTGCTCGGCTATAGCCTCAACAACCTGACGCTGATGGCCTTAACCATCGCCACCGGGTTCGTGGTGGATGATGCCATCGTCTCGCAGGAGAATATCTCGCGCTATATCGAACGCGGCGAGACACCGATGCAAGCAGCGCTGAAAGGCGCTGGCGAGATCGGTTTCACGATTATCTCGCTGACCGTCTCGCTGATCGCGGTGTTGATCCCGCTGCTGTTCATGTCGGATGTGGTCGGTCGACTGTTCCGCGAGTTTGCAGTCACGCTGGCGATCACGATTGTTATTTCTGCGCTGGTGTCGCTAACCCTGGTGCCGATGATGGCGGCGCGCATGCTACGTGCGGACGATGATGCTGACCCACCTGCGCTCGCGCATGCGCTGCAAGCCGGGTTTGATCGTCTGCTGAACGGCTACCGGCAGATGCTGAGTTGGGTACTCGAGCATCAGACGCTGACCTTACTGGTTGCACTCGGTACGCTGCTGCTCACCGTGCTGCTCTACATACAAATACCCAAAGGTCTTTTTCCGCAGCAGGATACCGGTCGACTGCAAGCACGGGTCGAGGCGCGCGAAGGTATTTCATTTGCCGCCATGGCGACCCTGCAGCAAGCAGTCGCGCGTGAGCTATTACAAGACCCGGATGTTGCCTCGCTGAGTTCGCAAGTGGGTGTTGGTAACGGCAACCCGATGCTGCATACCGGCAGCATGCTGATCAATCTGCGCACCGAGCGCAGCGGCACGCAACAACAGATCATGGATCGCTTGCGTGCACGTGCTTCTCAGGTGGCTGGGGCGAGTCTGTATGTGCAACCGCTGCAGGATCTGACGATTGACGCTGAGACCGGCCCGACGCAGTACCGTGTTGCACTAGAGGGTGCTGACAATGCGACGGTACAGCGTTGGACTGAGCTGCTGGTGCAGCAACTCGCGAATGAACCTGCGGTGCGGCATGTTGGCTCGGATGTCGGCGTCAGCGCGGCGGCGCTCATGGTGAGTATTGATCGCGATAGTGCTTCACGCCTTGCGGTGAGTGCGGCTGCGATTGATGACGCTCTGTATAACGCCTTTGGTCAGCGCATTGTGTCGACGATTTTTACCGAGACGAATCAGTTTCGTGTGGTGCTGGAGGCGGCACCGGGCACCGCAAGCTCGGCGCAATCGCTAGCCGATATTCCAATTAAGACCGGTTCGGGCAAGGCCACGACCTTGGGCGCAATTGCGACCGTGCGTGAACAAGCATCGCCCTTGCAAATTACGCGCGTGGGGCAATTCCCCGCTACCACTATCGGCTTCGACACCGCACCTGGCGTCGCGCTAGAGGATGCGGTACGCGCGATACGTCAGGCAGCACAAGAGATTGGCATGCCCGCTGCAGTCACCCTCAACTTCTTGGGTGCGGCTGGCGCATTTGATGCCGCACTGGAGAATCAGCTCTGGTTGATTTTAGCGGCAGTGATCTGCGTTTATATCGTGCTGGGTGTGCTGTATGAAAGCTATGTGCACCCACTGACGATTTTATCGACCTTGCCATCGGCGGGTGTCGGTGCCTTGTTGGCATTGATGATTGCCGGCCAAGAGTTGGGGGTGATTGGCGTCATCGGCATTATTCTGCTGATTGGCATCGTCAAGAAAAACGCGATCATGATGATCGACTTCGCGATTGCCGCTGAGCGCGAACAAAACAAATCGCCACGCGAAGCGATCGAGCAAGCAGCGCTGTTACGTTTTCGTCCGATTTTAATGACCACGCTAGCAGCGCTATTCGCTGCTTTACCCCTGATGCTGGGTTGGGGTGAAGGTGCCGAATTGCGGCACCCGATGGGATTGGCGATTTTTGGTGGTCTGGTGCTTAGCCAATTGCTGACGCTGTTTACCACCCCGGTGATTTACCTCGGCTTCGATCGCCTTGGTCGCTACTGGTTTGGCACCAGCACGCGCACCGGGACGCGCACCGGGACGCGAACCGGTACACGTACATGAACTTGTCGCGGCCCTTCATTGAACGGCCGATTGGCACCACGCTGCTGACGGTCGCGATTGCATTAACCGGCGTTGCAGCGTTTTTCTTGTTGCCGGTTGCACCGCTACCGCAGGTGGAATCGCCCGGCATTACGGTACGCGCACAAGTCCCCGGCGGTAGCCCCGCGACACTGGCCTCGAGCGTGGCGGCACCGCTTGAGCGCCGCTTGGGTGCGATTCCGGGCGTCACCGAAATGACGTCCAGCAGCGGGAATGGCTCTACCCGTATCAATCTGCAATTCGACTTCGCGAAAAAAATCGATACCGCGGCACGCGAGGTACAAGCCGCGATCAATGCTGCGCGCGCTGATTTGCCGATCTCGCTGCGCTCAAACCCGACCTACTCCAAATCAAATTCCACCGACTCGCCAATGA
>JBIKUP010000177.1:0-4261 GCA_044347535.1 Burkholderiaceae bacterium | reverse complement strand
AACGAAGGCGGCAGTGCTTCAGCGCCCACCAAGGCCATTTTTACGGATGAGATATCGGCGCCCATCTCTTGCGCTTTTTCGATGATGATCTTCAGGAACGACGGTGTGCCAACGTAAACCTTGGGCTTGAGTAGTTCCATCGCTTGCACTTGCATCTCGGTCTGACCGATACCTGCAGGTATAACCGGGCAACCTAGATGTGCTGCGCCGCCTTCCACCATCAAGCCTGCAGGGGTGAAGTGATATGCGAAACAGTTTTGAATCAGATCACCGCTGCGCACGCCAAGTGCATGCAAGGGGCGCGCGTAGCGCCACCAGTCACCGCCACGACCCTCGGGATCAAAAATTGGACCGGGCGACATGAATATCCGCGACAACTGCGCGGTCGGTGTCGTGTTCAGACCACCGAATGGGGGTGTCGCTTGTTGCAAATCTTTGAGTGCCGATTTGCGTGTCACGGGTATTTGCGCAAGCGCTGCACGGTCGTTGATATCGCCAGCTATCACGCCGCGAAGAATGTCTGCCCAACCCGGTGCCTGCATGGCACGCGTAATTAATGCAGGTAATGCAGACAAGAGCGCCTGCTCACGTGCGGAAGGGTCGCGCGACTCTAGTGAATCGTAAAGATTAGCCATGATGTCTCCAAGATGCGCGTCGGCGGTGCCGCGCGGGTGATTTGCAAGTATGAGGTTGGCAGCTACAACCGCGGCATATCCATCGAGCGCGGTGCCTAGCCAGAGTAATACAGCGTTGGTGTTAAAGCTCCCTGGTCAACGATACGCTGTCAACGCTTGGCAATAGTCGTTAACTCAGGCAAGCCAGCGCTTGCGGCGGCGATAAAACTTCATGTCACGGAAGCTCTTGCGACCAGCGCTTGACATACCGAGGTAAAACTCTTTCACGTCTTCATTGGCAGCCAAGTCGGCGGCTTCGCCTTCCATCACAACACGTCCGTTTTCAAGGATGTAGCCGAAGTCAGCGTAGCGCAGTGCCACTGTCGTATTTTGTTCAGCCAGCAGGAAAGAGACCGTTTCGCGTTTGTTCAAGTCGCGCACGATCTCGAAAATTTCTTCAACAATTTGTGGCGCCAAGCCCATAGAGGGCTCGTCGAGCAAGATCATTGAGGGCTTGGCCATCAGCGCACGACCAATCGCGCACATTTGCTGTTCACCACCGGAGGTGTAACCGGCTTGCGAGGTCCGACGCTGTTTCAGACGCGGAAAGTAATGGTAGACCCGCTCGAGTTCTTCTTTCAGCTGAGTGCGGCCAAGTTTGCGTGTGTAGGCACCGGTCAACAGATTTTCTTCAATCGTCAAATGACCAAAACAGTGACGGCCCTCCATGACTTGTGACAAGCCGCGCTTGACCAAGGCATTCGGCGTGAGCTGATCGATGCGCTCACCATTAAATTCAACGCTGCCCTTGGTCACATCACCGCGCTCACCGCGCAGCAGTGTCGAGATAGATTTCAACGTAGTCGATTTGCCGGCGCCGTTCGCACCCATCAGCGCGACGATTTTGCCGCGCGGTACGGAGAGCGAGACGCCCTTCAGCACCAAGATGACATGGTCGTAAATCACCTCGATGTTGTTAACGGTGAGGATGGCAGGAGTCGTCATGTCATTCGTTATTTTATGTTCAGCGACATCAGTAGTTGGACCCCGGCGCAGGCCGGGGTCCAGTGTCAAGCCATTACTTCATGCAAGCCGGCGTGATGCCTTTTTCTTTTGCGTAAGCGGCTGAAGAGTCTTCCAGCAGCTTGCGCACCAGCGCCTTGTCACCGCTGATCCAGTTCTTGGAAACAGCAAACCACTTCTTGCCATCCCATTGCACCACTTTCACTGAGCCTGAGCCTTCGTGATCATTACAAGAGGTTTTGAGGGGCGGGAAAACATCTTCAATGCCCAGCTCTTTTTGGCGCGCACGATCCACATTCAGATTCTCAAGGCCCCAGCGCATTTGCTCGCCATTGACTGCCTTGCCCTTGCCATACTTAGCTTGGGCATTGCGCATGGCTTCGACCATTAGCACGCTCGCGACTAGACCGCGCACGTACATGATGTTGCCTACACGGTCGAGTTCTTTCAGGCTACCTTTGCCGTTTTTATAGAGCTTGGTCTGGATTTCTTCGAGCAAGGGAAAATCGCCTGGCGTCGTGAAACTCATGGTCTGGAAGCCTTTTGCTGCATCGCCAGCGGGTTCGGTATCTTCCTCCGAGCCAGCCCACCACACGCCGATCATCTTTTCGCGCGGGAAGCCATTACGCTGCGCAGTCTTTAAGCCGACTGCGCTCATCACGCCGAAGGTCCACATGATCACGTAATCAGGGTTGGCTTGACGAATCTGCAGCCATTGCGACTGCTGCTCATTGCCCGGTGGGGTGATTGGTATCTTCACCAATTCGAACCCCCACTTGGCGGCCTCGGCTTCGAGCACCGGCAGCGGCTCTTTGCCATAAGCAGAGTCGTGGTACAGGTGCACGATCTTCTTGCCTTTGAGCTTGTCCATGCCACCCGACTTCTCGCCAAGGTACACCACCATTGAAGCGGCTTGATTCCAGTAATTGGTGATCAGTGGGAACACCCATGGGAATACCTTGCCGTTCGCGGCATCCGAGCGACCGTAGCCGAGGGTCGTCATCGGGATCTTGTCTTTGCTGACACGATCCAAAATGCCGTAAGCAATCCCTGTTGAGAGTGGCTCAACCACGGCGGCCTTTCCCTTCAAGCGCTCATAGCACTCGACGCCACGTGACGGGTTGTACTCCGTCTCGCACTCTTCCCAGACCAACTTTACGCCATTGATGCCACCGCCCGAGTTCACCAGCGTCATGTAGTCGATCATGGCGCCGTAAAACGAGGTGCCGTTCGAGCCATACGGGCCCACGCGATACGACAGCAGCGGCACATACTGCTCCTGTGCCCATGCGAAACTGCTGGCGCTGAGCAGCGCAGCGCTCAGCAACAAGGATTTAATCAACTTCATGTCGCCCTCCTAATTGAACGAAAAAACCATTAATGCGGGAAAGGCCATAGGCGAAGCTTTTCTTTGCCGATTTGCCATAACCGAGCCAGCCCGTGTGGCTCAACGATCAAGAAGAAAATAATCAGCGCACCGAACATCATCAGTTCAACGTTCGAGGCAACCGCCGTCGAAATATGGAGCGCATGCGCTAGCTGGTTCAGCGCGATCGGTAGCAGTACGATGAATCCAGCGCCCAGAAAGGAGCCAAGTATCGAGCCCAGGCCGCCAATCACGACCATGAACAGAATTCGGAATGACAGATCCAGACTGTAAGCCTCAGGCTCTACCGTGCCGAGGTAGGCGTAGGCATATAGTGCGCCTGCTACACCACAGAAAAACGAGCTGACGGCGAACGCAAGTAATTTCGTTTGTAGCTGACGAATACCAATGACTTCTGCCGCGACATCCATGTCCCGAATCGCCATCCAGCAGCGACCCACATTAGAGCGCACCATATTTTTCGCGGCCAAGGCCAGCACACTGACGACGCCAAGTACGAGCAGATACTTTGAGGCCGGAGTATCGAAGTGATAGCCTAGGATCTCGATCTGCTGTGCAGTAATAACGCCGGAAGACGAGTAATTTGTGAACCAGCGAATCTTGGTCAGCGCCCAAACCACAAAGAATTGCGTTGCCAGTGTCGAGGCCGCCAGATAAAAACCACGCACGCGCAGAGATGGTAAGCCGAACACGATACCCACCATCGCAGCGCATAGCCCACCGAGAATAAACGCCACCAAAATCGGCATGCCCGGCACGCGTAGCACGAAGTTATAGGCGCTGAATGCGCCCACGGCCATGAATGCTGCAGAACCAAGTGAGACCTGGCCTGCGTAGCCCATCAGAATATTTTGTCCGAGTGCCGCCAGCGAAAAAATCAGGAAGGGCACCAGAATCGCAGACAGCAGGTAGGGCGTTGCGAATTGTGGCACCAGCACAAAAGCGATCGCCAGCAACAGCATGATGCCGATTCTGTCCTGACGAATCGGGAAGATCTGGCCGTCGGCAGCGTAGCTGCTCTTGAATTGTCCGGCTTCTCTGTACAGCATAGGTTTTCCGTTTTTCTCTTACACGCGGCGAATGATTTTTTCGCCAAACAATCCCTCGGGTCGCACCAGCAAGAACAGCAGCGCCAGCACATACGGGAACCAGCCCTCGATACCGCCACCGACGAAAGGTCCGATGTAAACCTCGGCCAATTTCTCTGACGCGCCAATGATCAAGCCGCCAATGATCG
>JBIKUP010000176.1:0-4285 GCA_044347535.1 Burkholderiaceae bacterium | reverse complement strand
TCAGCGGGCGCGGCGGTAGGGGCCTTGCGGGAAGGCGTAGCGCTCGGGTCAATGGCGGTCGGAGGCATTGCTGTTCCGGCCCGAATCGGGTTCGCCGTGTTAGGTGGGGACTTTCTTCAGCATCTCTAGGCCAACGTGACCTGCCGCGATTTCGCGCAGCGCGGTGACCGTGGCCTTATCGTCGCTATCGACCTTCGGCGTGTGGCCTTGGGCCAGCATGCGGGCACGATAAGTAGCAGCGAGACAGAGCTGAAACCGGTTAGGAATTCTTTTCAGGCAGTCTTCAACGGTGATACGTGCCATGGGTTCTCCGGTGGTAAAGCAATTCTTTAGGTTTGGATGCCGAATCCGGCAAAGAGATCGCCGGACCTTGCTGCCTGCTGCCCGAAACGGCAGCGACTTGCGCGGGCGATACCGACCAGCTGTGACAGCGCGGTATCAAAATTTTCATTGATAATAACATAGTCGAATTCATTCGCATGGGCGATCTCCCCGGCGGCATTTTGCACGCGGCGCGCGATCACTTCTTCGCTGTCTTGGGCACGGTGTTTTAGCCGCTGCTCGAGCGCCGCAATCGATGGCGGCAAGATGAAAATACCCACCGCATCCGGAAACTGCCGGCGCACTTGTTGTGCCCCTTGCCAGTCAATTTCAAGTAGCACATCGCGACCCGCGTGCGTGTGTTCTTCGATCAGTCGCTTCGATGTGCCGTAGAAATTGCCATGCACCTGCGCGGACTCTAGAAACTCGGCTTTCGCATCACGTTCGCGGAACTCGGCTTCACTCACAAAAAAATACTCTCGGCCATCTTCCTCGCCGGGACGCGGTGCGCGCGTGGTGAACGAGACGGACAGTACGATTCCGGGTTCTTGCGCCAGCAGCGCATTCACCAGTGAAGATTTACCAGCACCGGAAGGCGCGGCCACGATGAATACACTTCCCGCGCTAGGTTTAGTCAAGCTCATGCCTTACTCCAGGTTCTGAACCTGCTCGCGCATTTGCTCGATCAGTAACTTCATCTGCATGGCAGCATCAGATAATTCTTTAGCGGCGGCTTTCGAGCCCAGCGTGTTTGCTTCGCGATTGAGTTCTTGCATCATGAAGTCCAGCCGCTTACCGACCTGACCGCCTTTCTTAAGAATCTCGCGGGTCTCGGTCAAATGCCCAGAAAGACGCGTTAATTCTTCTGCGACATCCACCCGAATCCCGTACAGCGTGACCTCTTGCCGGATGCGCTCATGCATATCCTCGCTAGATACAGCCGTCTTGGCATCACCTACCGCCAGACCCATGGCCTCGCGCAATCGATCGATTGCCTTTTGCCGAAACTGCTCGACTGCCGCCGGCACTAGCGGCGTGATGTTCACAACAATCGCCTCGATATCGTCAACACGCGACAGCAGCATCGTCTTTAGTGCAGCACCTTCACGTTGACGTGATTCGATAAACGCATCCAACGCAAGCTTCAGCGTTGCCTGCACGTCGGCTTGCAGGTTGTCTTGTGCCAGCTCGGCTTCGTGTAACACGCCAGGCCATCGCAATAACTCATTCACCGACAAGGGGCGGGCTTCCGGAAAGCGCGTCAGCACAGAGTGCTGAGCCGCATTCAGCGCCGCCAGCAACTCGTCATTGGCCGCCAGACTAGCGGTGCGTTCTTTGCGTCCGAAGGAAAGCCGACACTCCACCTTGCCGCGCGATACGCGCGCCGTGATGGCTTCGCGCAACATCGGCTCGAGTGAGCGAAGGTCGTCATTAATGCGGAACTGAAGGTCCAGAAAGCGTGAGTTCACGCTCCTGATTTCAAGCGTGATGCTGCCAGCGTCGCTTTCGCGGTTGCTGACCGCATAACCGGTCATACTGCTGATTGTCAATTCCAACCCCTGTCTTTACAAAAAGGAAATTCATCCACACAATCGCGCCCCGGGGAATAGCGCACAACACAAGCATCGCATGGCCGCTCAGCAAAACGCAGCTCTGCCCGAGGGATTGGAACTCGGCGGATACAGGATTGTAAAGAAGATTGCTGTCGGTGGCTTCAGCATTGTGTATCACGCCATCAACGAACATGGTCAGGACGTGGCAGTGAAAGAGTATCTGCCCGCTGCATTAGCAAAACGTGGGCAAGGTCAACTTGCACCCATTGTCGCACCCGAGCACACCGAATTGTTTCGGCTCGGCATGAAATTCTTCTTCGACGAGGGTCGCGCGCTGGCAGCGATTACGCACCCAAACGTGGTGCGAGTGTTGAATTTTTTCCGGGCGCATGACACCGTGTACATGGTGATGGGCTACGAGCAGGGCCGCTCCTTGCAAGAGCATATCCAGCGGCGCAAGCAAAAGGGTGTCAAGCCATTGGTGTCCGAGAGATCCATTCGCATCGCCTTTGCGCAGGTTATGGATGCGCTGCGTGAGGTCCATACCCACAAACTGCTTCACCTGGATTTAAAACCCGCCAACATTTATTTGCGCCACGATGGCACCCCCATCTTGCTGGATTTCGGCGCTGCACGACAAACCTTGCACGCCGATTTATCCACCTTGCACCCTATGTATACCCCAGGCTTTGCGGCGCCCGAGCTGCACGCCAAGCGCGAGTTAGGCCCGTGGACCGATATCTACGGCATCGGCGCCTCGATTTTCTGCTGCATGCTGGGCGTGCCACCGCAATCATCAATCGAACGCAAGCGCGACGACCATATGGAGACCTATTTCCGCGAACTCGAGCGCTTGTACTCGAAAGAGCTCATCTCGCTGTTGCGCTGGAGTCTTGCGCTTGACCCATTGAAGCGACCGCAAAGCGTTTACGCACTCCAGAAAATGATGCGGCCCGCAGAACAAAAAACCGAGCCACCCGCAGACGCTAACAGCCCGTCCAGTTTGCTGTCACGCTTTCGCCGTGTGGTTCGCTAAACATGCGCTTCGCTATCTATCAAGACAGCCACGTCGGTGGGCGTGCCAGCAACCAAGACCGCATGGGCTACTGCTTCACGCGTGAAGCCTTGCTGCTGCTATTGGCAGACGGCATGGGCGGGCATCAGAACGGCGAGATCGCCGCTGCACTTACGCTGCAAACCATGGGTGCGCTATTTCGTGAGCGCGCGACGCCGGATATCAACGATCCACCGGCCATGCTTGATGAGTTGATCTACGCCGCACACCAGTCGCTGCTGGGCTATCGCGCGACGCATCGTTTGCCGGATACGCCACGCACCACTATCGTGGCCTGCCTGATTCAGCATGGGCAGGCATGGTGGGCGCATTGTGGTGATTCACGGCTTTACTGGCTGCGAGGCGGACGCATCCTCTCGCGCACGGTGGATCACTCCCACATCGAACGGCTGATCGCCCTTGGACGCGTGTCGCCCCATGAGCGCGCTAACCATCCCGAACGTAACAAGCTCTATAACTGCGTGGGCGCCCCCACGCTGCCACAGATCGACAAAGCAGCACCGGTGCGGCTGCAATCCGGTGATCAGCTGCTGCTGTGTTCCGATGGTTTGTGGTCGTGCGTGCGCGAGCATGAGCTGGCGTATCGCTTGTCGGTGGCGCCGCTCGAGCAATCAGTACCCGAGCTGGTGCGGCAGGCGGCGCAGGTCGGCGGCAAAACCGGCGATAATGTCACCGCGCTGGCTGTGACCTGGCTAGATGACCTTCACGACCCCGGCGAAAGCCCCCTGATGACCGATGCGCTACCGCATGATCGCGTGATCACGAATATCCATCCATCCGGGTTTTAAACAAACATCTCCCGAGGCATTTGTGTCTGACACTATTTTGACCCGCCCAAGCGGGCGCGCTGCGCATGCATTGCGCACTGTATCGCTCACCCGTCATTACACCCGCCACGCCGAGGGCTCGGTGCTCATCGAGTTTGGCGATACACGCGTGCTATGCACGGCCAGCATCGATGACAAAGTCCCGCCCTTTTTGCGAGGGCAGGGCAAAGGATGGCTGACCGCTGAGTACGGCATGCTGCCGCGCTCGACGCACACGCGCATGGATCGCGAGGCAGCTAAAGGTAAACAATCCGGCCGCACGCAAGAAATCCAACGCCTGATCGGTCGCTCGCTACGCGCTGCGTTCGACCTTGAAGCATTTGGCGAGCGTACCCTGCAGCTCGATTGCGATGTGCTTCAAGCCGATGGCGGAACGCGCACTGCGGCAATCACTGGTGCCATGGTCGCCGCATACGACGCGTTCAATACCTTGCTGCAGCGAGGTGCGATTCAGGCGATTCCACTCAAGCATTTTGTGGCGGCGATATCGGTCGGTGTGTATCAAGGTG
>JBIKUP010000175.1:0-4286 GCA_044347535.1 Burkholderiaceae bacterium | reverse complement strand
TAGTGTGCTGGGTATACTCGCCCTGCCCGTGGCTGAACTCCTGCTTCAGGATGCAACGATAGAGTGATTGAATCGCTTCGCCGTAAATCGCGGCTTGCGACAGCACCATCTTGAAACCGTTGTAATCGGGCGGATTATGACTACCCGTGACCATGATGCCGCTCTTTGCGGCTAGCTGGTGAGTCGCGTAGTACAGCATCGGCGTCGCCACCATGCCGATATCAATCACGTTAATGCCAGTTGACTGCAAGCCTTTTGCCAGCGCGGCGGATAACTCAGGGCCAGACAAGCGGCCATCACGACCAATCACGACGGTGTGCTCGCCTTTTGCATGGACGGCAGTGCCGAACGCGCGGCCGATCTGCTCAGCAATCTCTGCGTCTAGCGTATTGTCGAGCACACCACGAATATCATAGGCTTTAAAAATGCCGGGTGTCAGTGTCGCTTTACTCATGATGTCGTTACGAATGAAAAAGTTAGATGAGTCGGTCTGAAAAATCGATCTGAAGAATCTGTCTTGTAAATTGATTTTTAAAATTAACTTATGAATCTGTCTGATGAATCTAGTCCGTATATCTGTCTAGCGGATTAACTTGGTCAGGATATCAAGCCAAGGCGTACTTGCATGCAAGTCTGCAGTGCGTCATCCCAAGCAGGTATATCGCCAAAGGTATGGCGAAATTTATCGGTGTTCAGCATGGAATTCGAGGGTCGTTTCGCGGGCGTCGGATACTCAGCAGTAGTGATTGGGCGCAGCTTCGGCTTGCGCTGCACAGACGTATGCGAAAAAATCGCTTGGGCAAAACCAAACCAACTGGTGTATCCGCCTGCACAGAGATGGTAAATACCGGATAAGGCTGCCAACTGCGCTGGTTCACCCGCGTCTCGAATGATGGCAGCAGTCGCATCAGCAATGGTAACAGCCCAAGTCGGTGCACCTATCTGATCATCGACAATCGCAAGCTCATCACGGGTCTCGGCGAGCTTCAGCATCGTCAGTAAAAAATTCTTGCCATGCAGGCCATACACCCAACTAGTTCGCAGAATCAGATGAGTCCCACCGACATCGGTAATAGCTTGCTCGCCTGCCAGCTTGCTGCGCCCGTATACCGAGAGCGGCGCGGTCGCATCATCTTCCAGCCATGCGCCCTGCTTGCCACCGTCGAAAACATAATCGGTCGAATAGTGAACCAGCGCTGCACCCAACCGCTCGCTTTCTTCGGCAATCACACGCGGGGCTTCGGCGTTGATCTGGAATGCAGTTGCCTCATCTGATTCCGCTGCATCGACTGCGGTATAGGCGGCCGCATTGATGATCATCTGTGGCTGTAGTTCGCGTAATGCAGTTCGGATCGCGTCGGGATTACTCAGATCAAGTTGGGAACGGTCCAAGTCGATCAACTCACCCAAACCTTGAAGTGACTGAGTGAGCGCAGTGCCTACCTGCCCATGTCGGCCGAGCACCAGTATTCTCATGCGAAGGTCTCTGCTTGTGCCAGTGGCGTTCCCACTTTATCCTTCGCCGACAGCAGAGGTTCGCCCTTTAGTGGCCAGGGAATAGCGAGTGCTGCATCATTCCATAACACCGAGCGCTCATGTTCGGGCGCGTAGTAATCAGTGGTCTTGTAAACAAAATCCGCAGATTCACTGGTCACTAAAAAACCATGCGCAAAGCCCGGAGGTATCCATAGCTGCCGGTGATTGTCAGCAGAAAGTGTGACATACACTGCCTTGCCAAAGGTAGGCGATGAGCGGCGCATATCGACGCAAACATCGAATACCTCGCCAGCGATCACGCGGACTAACTTACCTTGCGGCTGATGAATCTGATAATGCAAACCGCGAAGTACACCTCGTGCAGAGCGCGAGTGATTGTCTTGCACGAAGCTGGGCGCAATTCCGGTAAGTTGCTCGAACTGCCGCTGATTAAAGCTCTCGAAAAAGAACCCACGCGAGTCACCGAAGACTTTCGGCTCAATAATCAGCACATCAGGGATTTCAGTAGGAACGATATTCATGAATCAGAATACCTTTTCCTGTAGCAGTCGTAACAGGTATTGGCCGTACTCATTTTTCTTCATGGGCTCGGCCAGTTTTTCAAGTTGAGCGGCGTCGATATAGCGCTTGCGGAATGCCACTTCTTCTGGACACGCCACCTTCAAGCCCTGGCGCTTTTCCAGCGTGGCAATGAACTGGCTGGCATCCAGTAAAGACTCATGGGTACCTGTATCAAGCCACGCCATACCACGCCCCATCACCTCGACTTGCAGCTGGCCTTGCGTGAGATAAGTGCGGTTGACATCGGTAATCTCCAACTCACCGCGCGCTGATGGCTTGATCGCTGCAGCAATGTCGCACACTTGGGTGTCATAAAAATACAGCCCGGTCACTGCGTAATTGGATTTTGGTTGTGCCGGCTTTTCTTCGATGCTATTGGCGCGCCGGTTCTCATCAAACGCCACGACACCATAGCGCTCAGGATCAGTCACGTGATAAGCGAATACGGTAGCGCCAGAATCACGGCGATTAGCAGCATTTAGTTTTGCATCCAGCTCGTGACCGTAGTAGAGGTTATCGCCAAGGATCAGCGCCGATGGCTGCTGGCCGACAAAATCGCGACCAATGATGAAGGCTTGCGCGAGCCCATCCGGTGAAGGCTGCACTGCGTAGCTCAGATTCAGGCCCCACTGGCTCCCATCGCCGAGCAGTTGCTGGAAGCGCGGCGTGTCCTGCGGCGTAGAGATCAGAAGAATATCGCGCATACCCGCCAGCATCAACGTCGTCAGCGGGTAGTAAATCATAGGCTTGTCGTACACCGGCAGCAGCTGCTTGGATACTGCCATCGTGGCTGGGTATAGCCGTGTGCCGGAGCCACCGGCCAGAATAATGCCGCGTCGGTTCATGCTTTTGTCTCCTGACGCTGTTCGTAGTTTTTCGTCATCCATTGTTGGTACTCGCCTGACTGTACCTTGCGCACCCAGTCTTGATGGTCGAGATACCACTGCACGGTTTTACGCATACCACTCTCGAAGGTTTCCTGTGGCCGCCAGCCGAGTTCACGCTCGATTTTGCGCGCATCGATCGCATAGCGACGGTCATGCCCAGGACGGTCGGTCACGAATTGAATTTGTTCTTTGTACGACTGTACAGCGGGCTTGAGTTCATCGAGCAAGGTGCACAAGGTATGCACAACATCGAGATTCGCTTTCTCATTCCAACCGCCGATGTTATAGGTTTCGCCGAGCTGCCCAGCTTCCAGCACACGACGTAGAGCGGCGCAATGGTCTCCCACATACAGCCAGTCACGCACTTGCTGACCATCGCCGTAAATCGGTAGCGCCTTGCCAGCCAGTGCATTCGCGATGATCAGTGGTATCAACTTCTCGGGGAATTGCAGCGGCCCATAGTTATTCGAGCAATTACCGGTCACCACGGGCAAGCCGTAGGTGTGATGCCAAGCGCGTACTAAGTGGTCGCTAGCTGCTTTCGAAGCGGAGTACGGACTATTGGGTGCGTAGGGCGTGGTTTCTGAAAATGCAGGATCAGCTGGCGAAAGCGTACCGAAGACCTCATCCGTAGAGACATGCAGAAATCGGAAAGCTGTCTTGGCTGCATCGTCCAATGTACTGAGGTAAGCGCGCGCAGCCTCCAACAGGCTGAAGGTGCCATCGACATTGGTGCGAATGAAATCACCGGGGCCATGAATAGAACGATCCACATGGCTCTCGGCAGCGAAGTGCACAATGGCGCGTGGCTTGTGCTTGTCGAGCAGCGAAGACACCAGCGCGCGATCGCAAATATCACCATGCACGAACAGGTGCCGCAGATCGCCCTGCAAGGTGCTCAGGTTGTCCGGATTACCAGCGTAAGTTAGCTTGTCGAGATTGATGACCGGCTCATCAACGCTAGCCAGCCAGTCGAGTACAAAGTTGGCGCCGATGAAGCCGGCGCCGCCGGTGACGAGAATCATGTAGGTCCTTGCAAGTTCGCTAAGGTCGCGATAATCAGAACAGCCGACATTTTACGTGAGTCGCCCTATAAGATTGCAATCACTACAATGGCACTTCTAAGCAATTTCGCGGGATTTTCAAGGATCATGGAAACATTTGCGATCGGCGATATACAAGGCTGTGCCACCGATTTGACACACCTCCTGCAACAGATTGACGCGCTGTCGCCTGGCGCGCAGTTGGTATTTGTCGGTGATCTGGTGAACCGTGGCCCAGCGTCGCTGCAGACCTTAAGAATGGTGAAGGCAATGGGCCCGCGCGCCCGCACCGTATTGG
>JBIKUP010000174.1:0-4295 GCA_044347535.1 Burkholderiaceae bacterium | reverse complement strand
AGCGCAGCGTGCACTGCAGGATGCGTCGACCCGGGTCCAATCGAAGTTAGTGAATGCTGGAATTGCCCTCGACCCTCCGATTGAATTAGCACCAGACGTCGCGGGTACGGGGATACGGGTTGGCCCTCATCCATTGCGAGAGAAGATTCAAGCCTTAATTAACGAAGATCCAAGTTTGGCCAATGATTACCGCGAAGCCATGCTGATGCAAGCTAATGCGACTGACCTTCAGCAAGCCGAGAAGGCGCACTTGGCTTATTACGCGGCTTATGCGTCCGGTAGAGTGGATGAGGCGCAGCGAATCATTGAGGCTTTGGCATCTGCGCCCCGGGCTGAATTGGTTCAGCGCTTTTCTCATTCCGGAATTGAGACGCGGACCAGATCGTTTTAGCTGTTTGAATACCCGCTGAAGAAGTCAATTCAAAGTCTGGATGGAATTTCAAACATGGTAGCGAATTAGAATCCCCGACCCCGCCAGAAAGAGGGCGTCCAGAAACTTAGCCATTTAGTGGGACTATCGTTTCTGCCCCGCCAGTTAAAAAAAAAAGCCCGCTGAATTCAGCGGGCGTTTTTTCTGGAGCATACCGGAATGGGGGTTATTCGATGAGCGTCATTCCCGCGTGCTTCGCGGCGTTTACATCAAAAGTTAAAGTTTGTTCGCAGCCAACCGAGGAAGCGGTTCGTTCAATCAAGCAGTCGGCGAAGTCCGCTTTACCGGTTTCAAAAATCCTTAAAGCGCGCATTACTTGATCAGCGCGGTCAACGATGATCTGCCTAGTTCGCAGCAAGACGTCCAAGGCCTGCTTGACTTGATCATTCGTCAGGTCGTAGCAAGAGGTCAGGACCCAATACAATTCTAAAATCGAAACTACCGCGATGAATCCGGGGTGATCATCGTCAAGCGATTCAATCAAGGTCGTCGCCTTCCGCGATTGCTTGGGATCATCCTGCATGATGTAGCGAACCAGAACATTAGTATCCAGTCCGATCATCGTGAAGAGGCTCCACGCTTCGCGATGGCTTTGTTCATATCTTCAATCGATACGGTCTTCGTAGGTTTGCCGAACATGCCTTTGAGCTCTTTAACGCTGTGGGTTACCGCAACGAACTCGTAACGGCCGGGCGCGATCTGAATAAACTCCACCCGATCTCCGGCATCTACTTTCAAATCATTACGAACGCCGACTGGGATGGTGATTTGTCCCTTACTGGTGAGGGTTGCTGTAGACATAACGACTCTCCTTTTTCCTTACTTTATAGTAAGGAAAGGGGGCTTGTCAACGTGGCCAAAGCCAGACAACCTCTACTTTTTTCAAGGTTTTTGAGTCAGGTAGCAAAACTAGTCCACGTCAAAATACCCCACGCCGCCACATAGATGGCTGACCCAATACCTAATCCGTAGGTCGAATAGCTACCAAAAAACCGCTCAGCACACAGGCCCAACAATGGGATGAGTTGTTGTGCGTGTACACCGAGGAAGTGTGACGGGCGAATGTCTTTGTAAAGATGCCAACCGACGATGGGTAGGCCTTGGCCGGCCGGCGGCTGGTTTCCACCTAATAGAAATCCGCTGACGGTCGAGAGCAGAAAGGTGAGCGTTAGTCCAATCAAAACACCAAGTGTGGTCACGGACAATTCGCTTGCTTGATTCTCTTTCCAAATTTCCCAAGCCAGCCAGCCTTGTGATGCGGTTAATCCGACTGCGGCTACAGCCATCACGCCGAAGAGTAGTGCGTGAAGCGGATCGCTGGTGTTGTAGTGCGAAGCGGCACCTTGTGATCCTTGATAGGTAATGTAGGCGACTTCAAAAAATGAAGTTGCAACGATCAGTGCGCAGATCCAAATGTAGGCTGTGCCATTGGTGACTGAGGAACTTGCCAAATGGCAGAGCCAAACGGTGGTCCAGACAAAGAGGGCGGTCGCTGCCATGAACTTCATTGGCTTTATCCAGACACCAACGTCGCGCAAGGTGCGCGTGTCAGTCAGCGATAAAACATAAGTTACCCCGCACGCCAGCCACATGAGAGCGCCATAGGCAATCAAGATTTTTGATGCAAAGCTCAAGGCTGACCAATCAAACCTGAGCCATGACCATGTGCTGTTCAAAAGCGTGTTGTCCATACGATGAGTTTCTATCATGCCAAAAATACCTGCCAAGGCCGCATAGTAGCCCTACAAAGGAGCCCTACAAAGGGACACTCACTTTGTTTTCCGTGGCTTCAGAGAGGTAGGCTTCACAGGGACCATCTACCCCCCCCAGTTCTGGAGCCGATGGCGGATCATCGGGTGCGAACGTCGCGGGAGGCCAGCGGTTGCTAGGCATACTTCCTGCTAATCACTCGGGGCATGTAAGGAGGTCATGATGACAAGAATTGAAACTAACGCCCAGCGCCCGGGAAACGCTTACTCGTCGAGCCCATCCGCGGCTACCAGCAACGCTGCGAATTCTGCTGCCTTCACCAGCGCGATGAAAGACGCGCAGGTATCGCCGCGTTCTACGTACGTGCCTAATGGCGAGACCTATGACCCCGACAAGCACGGTTCACACAAGGTTGGAGGTGCAGAACTCGTGCCCGGCGCGCCCGGCTATGACTTTGACAAAGCACTGCCGTGGCTGAAAGAAATTGCCGCCTCGGACCGGCAACTTTCTTCCTACTTGACGGGTAGGGGTATTGAGCTTGCGCCGGCTTCGCCACAGACTCAGCCGGTTGAAGAGGCGCCCATGCTAATCGCCGACCCCGCGTTAGCGGCGGAGCTTGAGGCGATCAACCAGGCTATTGAGCCGAAGTCCGCAGGAGCGGATGTAAGGCAACAAACCGCTCAGCTTTTGCAAGAAAAGATAGACCGCGCACCAGACCAATCACAATTGGATTATTGGTCGGGCATTTTCGGGTTGGACAACCAGATCACCCCAGATGAAGTTGAGCGCTTGAGTCTTGCCGTATCGATTGCGCGAGATGCCGCCGCTTTGTCCGAAACAGCACTGGCCAAGCAGGCGCAACTAGCAACCACCGAAGTCGATAGCGAAGCGCTAGCGCTTGAAGATGATCCGGAGTTAGTCAGTCAAAACGCCAGCAATTTGAGTAGTACAGAAGCGCCGGAAGATCAGCAGGCGGCGGTCATTCCAACGCCAGTAGTCCAAGTGCCAGTGGTTCAGGCGCCAGTCGCTGATCCAATAGTCGCTGAAGTAGCGGAGCAAAGCGCGGCCGTTTCTGCAGGCGAGCCAGTCGTGGTCGCCGATGCACCAGCTGAGCAGCCGACTATTTCTCAGGCAGCTGAGGAAAGTCTGGCCTTGGCATCGGAGTCTGCTCTGGAGGCTTCTTTGTTAAGTGCGCAGTCCAATCTGATCATGACCTCCGCGCAGTACCTCAACCAGCAGATCAGCTTGAATCAAGCGCAGTCACTAACTGAAGAAAGTTGATAACTTTCTGGGTTGTTCGCGCGGAGCCGCGGTTCGGCATTTGTTACACTGGGGCAATATTTCAATGTGACTTGGCCTACGATGAAAAATCCGCTGTTTATGATGCCCGGTCTCCGGCTGTGGCCCACGCGACGACTCTCTACCTATCTGGCGCAGTACGAGGCCAATAAGCCGCTGCTCTCGCGGGGCCTGCAATGAGCCTCACCGACCCGGCCGCAGTAGGTGTTCAACCCTCAGAAGATGCCCAACGCGATGCGGTGTACCGCAAGGCCATGCTGCGTTTCATGCCCTTGCTTTGCCTATGCCTGATCGCAGCGTATCTGGATCGGGTGAACGTTGGCTTTGCCAAGCTGACCATGCTCGACGATCTGGGATTCAGCAACACCGTGTTTGGTCTTGGCGCGGGTGTGTTTTTTCTGGGTTACTTCCTATTTGAAGTGCCGAGTAACGCCCTGCTGCATCGCATCGGTGCACGCGCCTGGATTGCCCGCATCATGATTACCTGGGGTCTGATTGGTGCGCTGATGCCCTTTGTGCAGACACCAACCCAGTTTTACATCCTGCGTTTTCTATTGGGTGTGGCCGAGGCTGGCTTCAGTCCGGGTGCCATGTATTTCATTTCTTGTTGGTTCCCCTCGGCGCGGCGCGGTCGCATGCTAGCGCTTTATCTGACCGCTGTGCCATTGTCGAGCGTGATCGGCGGCCCGCTGTCTGGCTATATCTTGGCATTTTTTGCTGGTGTGGGCGGTTGGCATGGCTGGCAGTGGTTGTTTTTGATTGAGACCATCCCCTCGATTGTGCTGGGCATTGTCGTACTCAAAGTGTTGGTTGATCGACCGTCCGATGCGCGCTGGCTGACTGAGCAAGAGGCAGC
>JBIKUP010000173.1:0-4310 GCA_044347535.1 Burkholderiaceae bacterium | reverse complement strand
GTGAGTCGTTGCAGACGCATCTGCAGAATTTCTTGCGCCTGATCGTCCGACAGTTTGTACAAACCATCGCTCTGCAAGCCGTAGTGGCGCGGCAAGCTCTCCGGACGGAAGGCATC
Organism: Burkholderiaceae bacterium; assembly: GCA_044347535.1. Classification (GTDB taxonomy): domain Bacteria; phylum Pseudomonadota; class Gammaproteobacteria; order Burkholderiales; family Burkholderiaceae_D; genus Pernthalerella. The sequence goes on along the minus strand of JBIKUP010000173.1, from coordinate 4,194 downwards.
GATACCACCCGAGGCCGCCATTTCGGTACGCGATAACATCTCGCGCACTAGCGAAGAATCCCAGGCACGCGTCATCAGCTCTGCCTTGGCAACCGGCGGTGTCGGTGCTGCTTTGATAATCGCGATGAACTCATCGATATTGGCGAGCGCGACTGCGAGGCCTTCCAGCACGTGGCCGCGGTCGCGGGCCTTGCGCAACTCGAATACCGTACGTCTTGTGACTACCTCTCGCCGGTGCGAGAGGAAACAATCAAGCATCTGCTTCAGATTCAGCAGTCTTGGCTGGCCATCCACCAGCGCGACCATGTTCATGCCGAAGGTATCTTGCAGCTGCGTCTGCTTGTACAAATTGTTCAGCACGACATCGGGCAACTCACCGCGCTTCAACTCAATCACGACGCGCATACCGGATTTGTCGGATTCATCGCGGATATCTGAGATGCCCTCCAGCTTCTTATCACGTACCAGCTCGGCAATCCGTTCTAGCAGTGATTTCTTGTTTACCTGATACGGCAGCTCATCAACGATGATCGCAGCGCGACCATCACGAATATCTTCGAAATGGGTTTTCGCGCGCATGACCAAACGGCCGCGGCCGGTGCGGTAGCCATCGCGCACACCAGCTACCCCATAAATGATGCCGGCGGTGGGGAAATCCGGCGCCGGGATCAGCTCGATCAGCTCTTCAATCGTGCAATCGGGCGCGCTAAGTAAGTGTAGGGCACCGTTAATCACCTCGGTAATGTTATGCGGCGGAATATTGGTCGCCATACCCACTGCAATGCCGGAGGAACCATTAATCAGCAGATTAGGAATACGGGTTGGCAGTACCGATGGCTCTTTTTCTTTGCCGTCGTAGTTAGGCACGAAATCAACAGTGTCTTTGTCGATGTCGGCCAGCAGTTCTTGCGAGATTTTGTCGAGGCGGCACTCGGTGTAACGCATCGCTGCAGCGTTATCACCATCGATGGAACCAAAGTTGCCCTGCCCATCGACCAGCGTATAGCGCAGCGAAAAATCCTGCGCCATTCGCACCAAGGTGTCGTAGATGGCTTGGTCGCCATGGGGGTGGTACTTACCCATCACCTCACCGACCACGCGCGCACACTTCACGTAGGGTCGATTCCAGACATTATTGGTCTCATGCATCGCGAATAGAACGCGTCGGTGCACTGGCTTCAGACCATCACGCACATCCGGGAGCGCACGCCCCACGATGACGCTCATGGCGTAATCGAGGTAGCTCTTGCGCATCTCCTCTTCTAGCGAGATCGGGATGGTTTCTTTAGCAAATTGATCCATGGAATCGGCAAGCGCGGCAGGAGGATTTTCGGGAGGACGAGGCGCATCGAAAGCACACGAAGCACAACGTCAAAAAGCCCTCAAGTTTACCATGCCGCCCCTCAAAAACTGGTACCTCCGGCAAGCGGTTAAACGGGTAGGCGAGCGGGCGATTCTCGGTTAAAATGATGATTAATTGGCATGAAACGCCAGCAGGCTTCCGCCAGTGCCGAGGGCGATGGGGAAGCAGCGGGAATAAATTCTTTCATTCAGGACGAAACACATGAAACTTGTATTGCGCGCAGTACTCACCGTCAGCTTGCTCGCCTTGGGATCCAGTGCTTTCGCCGCCGGCGCGGGCAAAAATGGTTATTTGGTCGATAGCCAAAACGGGGTGGTTCGAAGCGGCTTCGGCCTCTGCTGGCACACCGGCTTCTGGACGCCTGCCGATGCCATCGAAGAATGTGACGGCGGCATCGCCAAACCCGCTGCCGCCACACCAGCGCCGGCACCAGCGCCCGAACCGGCCGCGCCGGTGGCCGCGCCAGTAGTCGTGAATGAGCCAGCGCCTGAACCCGCCGCGCCGGCTGCGATTGTCGCCCCAGCCCCTACAGCGGAGAAAGTCACCTACTCCGCAGATGCATTTTTTGATTTTGACAAAGCTGTGCTGAAGCCAGAGGGCAAAGCCACCCTGCAAAACTTAGTGGCCAAGCTGAAGGACACCGATATCGAAGTCATTGTCGCCACCGGTCACACTGACTGGACGGGCTCCGACACCTACAACATGAAGCTGTCGATGCGCCGAGCCAAGGCTGTCAAGGCGTTTCTGGTTTCCAAGGGAATTCCCGAGGCACGTGTATTTGTTGAAGGCAAAGGCGAAAGTCAGCCTACCGCAGACAATCACACCAAGGATGGTCGTGCCAAGAACCGCCGTGTTGACATTGAAGTGGTCGGCACCAAGAAGTAAGCATCCAGCGTGTTGGTTCCCAGCTTTTATCGCTGACCGTCAACTGCACATCCTAGAAAGCCGCTGCTGAGTCAGCGGCTTTTTTCTTGCCATCACTATTTCCGCTATCATCCCGTTATGAATGCCGATCCAGCAGAACTGCAAAAATTCAGCGAGCTTGCTCATCGCTGGTGGGACCCACAGTCCGAGTTTCGTCCACTACACGAAATTAATCCATTACGACTCGAATGGATCAATGCGCGTGCGCCATTGAGTGGGCAGCGAGCGCTTGATGTGGGTTGTGGCGGCGGCATACTTGCCGAGGCCATGGCGAAAAAAGGCGCAAGCGTCACTGGGATTGACCTCTCGGAAAAAGCACTGAAAGTCGCAGATCTTCATAGCTTAGAGTCTGGCGTATCAGTGCGATACGAGTACATCTCCGCAGAAGATATGGCCGCGCGCGAAGCAGGCCAATATGATGTCGTGACCTGTATGGAAATGCTGGAGCACGTGCCTGACCCGGCAGCAGTTGTTCAGGCCTGCGCGAGCCTGGCAAAACCCGGTGGCCATGTTTTCTTCTCGACCATCAATCGTAATCTGAAAGCCTATCTGTTTGCAGTGATCGGTGCTGAGTACATTTTGCGACTGCTACCCAAAGGCACTCATGATTACGCAAAGTTCATCACCCCGGCAGAGTTATCGCAGTACTGCCGTAGCGCGGAGCTTGAGGTCGAGGCACTGAAAGGCATGACCTACAATCCCATCACCAAGATCTACTCGCTGAATCAGGATACCGACGTCAATTACCTGATCGCCTGCCGCAAACCGCACTGAGCACATGCGTAGATCACTCCCCGTCCCACGCGCAGTGCTATTCGATCTCGATGGCACGCTAGCAGATACCGCACCCGATCTTGCGAATGCAGTCAATAGAATGCGCCAAGATCGCGGACTACCATTGACACCGTATGAACTACTCAGACCGATGGCGTCAGCCGGCGCGCGTGGACTGATTGGGGTGGCGTTTGGTATACAACCCGATGACGCCGATTTTGAAGCGATGCGAACCGAGTTCCTCGCCAATTACGAAGCGCAAATCGCCGAACAAACCGTACTGTTTGAGGATATCGTCGCGCTTCTCACGAAGATTGAGTCGAACGATCAGCATTGGGGCATCGTTACTAACAAGCCGTTGCGTTATACCGATGCACTATTGCCACTGATCGGGCTCGCACACGCTGCATGCTCTATATCGGGCGACACCACGCCGCACGCCAAACCTCATCCCGAGCCACTCTTTGAAGCCGCGCGTCGGCTACAACTGGCGCCGGAGCAATGCTGGTACGTAGGTGACGATCTACGTGACATACAAGCCGGTAAGGCTGCCGGTATGCCAACTATTGCCGCCGGCTGGGGCTATTGTGGAATGAGCGAACCCGCGAACTGGGATGCTGACTTTATTGCCGGTAGCCCACGCGAAATCATCGAGCTACTTTCGGGTACTTGAATTCTTCTGTATTTGCCCCACCTGATCAGCTAGAATAGGTTTACTGCTTGGGGGCGACCTGGTTTCGACAGGGGTTGCGAAGCAGCGTAGGGCATGCCGAGGACTGGTTACCTCGTAAATCCAGCCGGAAATCAATAACTGCAAACGATACTTCGTACGCAGTAGCCGCTTAATTGCGGCTTCCCTCACACCGTCTCGTCCCTGGGGCGGGCCAGCAATGGCGCGTGAGGTCATATACAGGGAATCGCGTGATGCCGGGTCACTTGGTATGACGTTAAATTTAGGTGACTCGCCTTGCCGCAGCGTGTGTGTCCGCGTCGGCAAGGTCAAAATCAAACGACAACACTAAGCATGTAGAACTGCCTGTAGAGGGCTTTTGGACGCGGGTTCGATTCCCGCCGCCTCCACCAACTAAAAGACCACCCTTGCGGTGGTTTTTTAGTTGGTGGATTCCAGTGCT
>JBIKUP010000172.1:0-4359 GCA_044347535.1 Burkholderiaceae bacterium | reverse complement strand
CGCTTTGACGCTGTCGAGCATGATGACCACCAAGCTGAGCAAGATCGCCCAGATCAGCAGCATGTCGAATCGTTGCCCGGCCTTGGTGTCGGCCTCGAAAATAATGACGTACCACTTCAGGCGCCAGCCCGATAGCGTCGATGGACCTTGGATGTCGGTTTGATCCGTTGCGGATGAGCTACTCATCGGTCTGCAGCCTAGTGCAATTCAGTCGGTCTTGAGTGCTTATGCAGCATCCGGCGTTTGCACTTCAGGCGATGGCTTCTTGCTTACCCATGCGCCGATGGCAACGACCAAGACAGCGCCAAGGGTGCCCGTCAAGCTGAGGTGTACCCCGATGTTATGGAACTGCAGCAGATCCATCGGCAGATTTTGCGTAGTCCAATCCACAATCGCCACATCATGCGCGATCATTGAGCCACCCAAGTAGCCGAGCAGACCAGCGCCCAGGGTAACTACTGCTGGGAACTTGTGCATCACCTTCAGAATAATCGAGCTACCCCAGATCACGACAGGGATGCTGACCATGATGCCGAAGGCCACCAAAATCATTTTATGGTCGGCATGTGCTTGTTCTGCCGCTGCAGCCACCGCGATAACGTTATCGATACTCATGACCAGATCAGCAACGATCACAGTTTTGATCGCGGTCATTAGTCGAGTGCCGCCGTCGATTTCTTCATCGTCGTCACCCTCATCCAGCAGCAGCTTCATGCCGATCCAGATCAGCAGAACGCCACCGATGATTTTCAGGTAAGGCACAGAGAGTAGGGTGACCGCGAATGCGATCAGGACAACGCGCAGCACAATCGCGCCGAGTGCGCCGCCGACGATGCCCTTCATGCGGAGATGCTCTGGCAGGTGACGGCACGCGAGTGCAATCACGATTGCGTTATCACCACCGAGCAGAATGTCGATCAGGATAATCTGCCCGACCACCAACCAGTTCAAGTGCTGAAAAAATTCAAGCATGCTATCTCCTGTTCGGGCTGAGCCATTAGCCTCAGCACCGATATCGTTTCGGGCGGCTTAGGCTGTGCCGCCTGCTTTTCCGGCCTTTTCTGCTCTTTCTTCTTCGACCTGACGACGGATCGCTTCTACCTGCTCGTCACTCATACCAAACTGGCGCTTCAGTTGCTCCAGTTTGACTTGCTCTTCTTCGGTGACGATGCCATCGGCAAGCGCTTCACGAATCTCGGTTTCCATCATGATTTCGCGTCGTTCCACTTGCGTGGTGTACGCAGTGGCCACCACACCCGTCAGAATCGCTGCCAGCGCAATCGCGAGTACTTGCGTAATGACCACTAACATGACGCCGAAGGTAGATACCGGATCAACGTTACCCCAGCCAGAGATGATGGTCAGCAGATACCACTTCATGGTGGCTGGAATCGACGGGAATACTTCCGGCTGCAAGTGGCCTTCGGCGATGTAGATCATCGACGAGCACACCAGGCAGGAGATCAGCAACAGGAATAACGCTGAGGTGAAAGAATCACGCTCGGCTCTGACCGCTTCGATCAAATCGGTGAGCGCGCTGTTGTAGCGCGACAGCTTGAAGATACGCATCAGGCGGAAGATTCGCAGCACTCGCAGATCCAGGCCGGGGAACAGTAGCTGCGCATAGAACGGAACGGTACCGAAGAAATCGATCAGTCCGTAGAAGCTGAAAATATATTCTTTACGACCGCGCCAGCTGCCACCGTTTTCTTTGTTGTACTTGACGCCATACGACCAGACGCGCAGCACGTACTCGACCGTAAAAATCATCACGCTGACGACGTCGAATATATGGAATTCAGCGGCGTAGGCCTCGTGCAGCTCGTGGACTGACTCGAGAATGATGGCAAATACATTCAGCACCACGACCGTGGCGATGAAAAATTCGCAGGCGCGGCTGGCCTTGTTATTGATCGACCCTTCGAGTAGGTCGTAGATACGAGTTTGAAGCGATTTCATCGATGTCATTTCGGCATGAACGAAGCCGTTTTATTGTGCCGCTGCGTTCGCGAGCGGATGCCCCCCTACGGTGCATTGATTAATGATTCAATGCGCGGCTATTATAGCTTCGTCGTGCCTTGGACAATCTGAAATATACGCAGGATGCCTGATTAATAATTATTTAAATAGCATCCCCGGCTGATTGCCGATGTTAACTTTTTAATAAAGCCGGCTGCTACCGGCAAATCATGATGCAACCCACCTCGAAATCTGCACCTGTTGGTTTTCGCCGCAGCGTTTACAACTTTTTGCTCAACGAGCAGCAGAGCGAGGGTGCCCGATCTTCGCTAGATCGTTTTCTGTTTTTACTGATTCTACTCAACCTGTTTGCGCTGCTACTCGAGTCAGCGCCGGTACTGGCCGCTGAGTATGCGCAGGCGTTTTACTGGTTTGATGTGTTCTCGGTGTCTGTGTTCTCGGTCGAATACCTGCTACGGATTTATCTCGCGCCGGAAGACCCCGAATACGGCGCCGCGAAATCTCCTCGCTGGGCCTATATCAGCAGCGGAGTGGGTATCGTTGACCTGCTGGCTATTCTGCCTTTCTTCATCGGATTACTGCTGCCGATTGACTCGCGTGTGCTGCGAATTTTACGCGTACTGCGAATCCTGAAAATCTCGCGCATCCTGAAAGAAGCCATCACCGAGTTCATCGCGCTGAATCGCGGCCGCACGACGCGTCAAAAAGTACATGCGATGTTGTTCCCTAGTGAGTATGGTGGCAAGCTGAATGTCGTGATCGAGGTATTCCTGATCTTCTGGATCGTGGTCTCGGTACTCTCCATCGTGCTGGAGTCGGTCGAGAGCATACGGGTGCTGTTTGCGCCGCATTTCGCTTTTCTGGATGTCGCATCGTTCGTCGTATTCGCGATCGAGTACTCGCTACGACTCTATGCTGCACCAGAGGAAGATCCATCGCGCAAACCTTTACTAGCGCGTTATCGTTTCTTCTCATCGTTCTCCGGTCTGCTGGATCTGTTTGCGATCCTGCCCTTCATTTTAGAGGCGGCATTGGGCGGCACCGTCGATCTGCGCTTCTTGCGGATTGTACGGATGGTGCGACTGTTGAAACTAGGTCGCTATTCATCTGCCAGTGACACCATGTTCGCGGTGATTCGTAAAGAGCTACCAGTACTGATGGCCGCGATGTTCATGATTGCCTTGTTGGTGTTCATGATGGCGGCTTTTGGCTTCTTGCTGGAACGTGATGCACAACCCGATAAATTCGAAAATATTCCGCAATCGATCTACTGGGCGGTGATTACACTTGCCTCAGTCGGTTATGGCGACATTTCACCGGTGACGCCGGGTGGGCGTTTTATTACGGTGATATTGGCGTTGATCGGTATTGGCATTTTTGCGATCCCTGCCGCTATTCTGGCCTCCGGTTTTACCGATCAGTTGCGTTCCAATCGCGAACGTATCAAGCAAGAGCTACTGGCAATGGGTCGCTCATCCGAATTTGATGCAACGGCGCGCGAGGAATTCATCAAGGCGGCGCGCCAGCATCATCTCTCAAATCACGAGATCGATGAAATGATCACGCTGATCGAGCAGGGGGATGATCCGATCGAGACTCCGGCCGGAGAGTACGGCAGTCTGACGCTGGCAGCACAGAACCCGGAATATGCAGTTGCGCAATTCCGAATGTTGGTGGCACGCATGAGCGAGCTTTCTTCGGTCACTGACACGCAAAAAATCGGACAAGCGTTACAGCAGCCAGGCAAGGCGACTGAACTCGAACGATCGATTTGGGAGCAGCTGGATCGCTCGCGCCCGAAGTTTTAGGTCCCATCAGCCCCAAGTATTAGGGACAGTGGTGAACTTGTCATGCCGGCGCTGGGCGGCATCCAGTGTTTATGTTTTTCTCGAGTCTTTGTTTTTTTGGACTCCGGCCTTCGCCGGAGTGACGAAATTTGAATCAATGAGCACTTCCTCAAAGAGGTACCAGCATTTTTCGTAAGCGCAAATTACGCTGAATAATGGAGACAAGTCATGGAGCGGTTTGATCTGGTAGTGATTGGTGGCGGTCCTTCGGGTTTTGCGGCAGTGATGCGTGGCCTGGACTTCGGCAAGCGGGTTGCGCTGATCGAAAAAGCCAAGGTGGGTGGTGCTGGTATTTTTAACGGTGCGCTATCGTCGAAGACGCTGTGGGAGATGTCCGAGGCCTACCTACAAACCCGCCAAACTAATCACGGCTACACGGTGCATGACTGTGAATTGAGTTACCCGGCAGTGATTAGCGAGATGCATCACGCCGTCGGTGAAAAGCATCGTCAACTGCGCGAGCAAATTAATTATTTCCGTCGCAGCGGGCATTTGTCTGAGTACCAAGGCCATGGCCGACTGCTCGACGCCC
>JBIKUP010000171.1:0-4365 GCA_044347535.1 Burkholderiaceae bacterium | reverse complement strand
CCTGTAGAAACCAGATCAATTCGTGAATGATCGATTTCAGGTGGAGTTTTTTGGTGGTGACCATCGGGAAGCCTTCCCGCAGGTCAAAGCGCATCTGATAGCCGAATACCGAACGCGTACCGGTACCGGTGCGGTCGGTTTTTTCGGTGCCATGGTCGAGCACATGGCGCATGAAGTCGAGGTACTGGCGCATGTCGGGGAATCCGGGAAACACGGCATTTTACCTTGCCAGCGTCGCCGCCTATTTATGGCATGGATAAATCGATGCGCCGCGGAACTGACCCCACCGGAATGTCACAGCACATGGAATGACAACGTTGTAAACCCACCAACGCTCACTTCATGGAGCATCTGTATGACTATCAAGTTCGATTCCAATTCATTGCTGGCTGCAGCGGTAGGTTCGGCGCAGTTTGCTGGCAGCAAGCCGCTGTCCACTCCGACCATGGCACCCGTCAGTCTGACCCCGCTGGTGCCGCCATCGGTGGGGCCGCTATCGCCGAACACGCCCGCGCTGCAAAGGGAAAGCGGCCCGAACGAACGCTGGCGAGATTTTTTCGCGGATAAGCAGCACGCCTTGCTGACCCGGCTGGGCCAAGCGCGTGCTGAGCCGTCGGTGATGTCGAGCAGCAGTTTGTCAGCGGCGCAGCGTGAGGCCTGTATCGCAGTGCTCGGGCGTATAGCCGCTGTAGTCTCGGTAGACGAGTAGATCGGGTGCGCACATGAAACCCTTTCTCAACACTGCTGTACAGAGTGACGTACAAGCCATCATCGCACTGGTGAATACCAGCTTCAGCGAGCGGCCCGATAAGGTATCGCAAGTGCAGCATTACCTCGGAAACGGTATGCGGAACGCCATGGTGGATGGCTGGCCTGATGATGAGATCGAGTCTGCCTATGCTGAAGCGTACCGCCTGTTTGAAGCGCAGCGCTACGAAGAAATCCTGCCGCTGGCGCTCTACCTGTCAGTCAATCGTCCGCTGGATGTGCGTTTCATGTTCATGAGTGGACTAGTCTTGCAGTCGCTAGGCGATCCTCTACTCGGAGCGACTTTTTACGCAACGCTGTTGTTGATAGATCCGGAGTTCGTGCCAGCCGCTTTCCGTCTTGCCGAGTGTTATGCCAGTGTGGGTGAGATGAAGGAATCGCGCGAGATCTTCGAGGTAGCCATCGACATGGGCCGCGAATCACTCGGTGGTGCCGAACAGTTCTATGCGCTGCAGCGAGCCATCGTAGAGAAACTAGGCGTAGCGAATTAATCTCGATTCACTCTGACGCGAACTGTAAGGCCGCCAAGCTGGCATACAAACCACCGGCATCCACCAATTCGGCGTGGGTGCCAGTTTCTACAATGTGCCCTTGATCCAGAACGATAATATGCGTCGCGCGCTGTACGGTCGCCAGTCGGTGTGCGATCACCAGCGTGGTTCTCCCCTGCATAGCAGCATCAAGCGCATGCTGCACCAGCCGCTCCGACTCGGCATCCAGCGCACTAGTTGCCTCATCCAGCAGCAGCAAGGGTGGATTTTTCAGTAGTGCGCGCGCAATCGCAATACGTTGTCTTTGACCACCAGATAGCCGTACGCCACGCTCGCCCAGAAAGGATTGATAGCCTTCAGGCAGGCGCTCGATGAATTCATGCGCTGCCGCTAATTTGGCTGCAGCAATCACCTCGTGATCACTGGCTTCCGGGCGACCGTAGCGGATGTTCTCCATGGCATTCGCCGAAAACACCACGGTGTCTTGCGGCACGATACCAATCATGTTGCGAAGGTCTTGCAAGCTGAACTCGCGGATATCGACACCATCGAGCCGGATACTGCCGCGTTCTGGATCGTAAAAGCGCAGTAGCAACTGAAACAAGGTTGTCTTGCCAGCCCCGGAGGGACCGACAACGGCAATCGTATCGCCGGCATTGACCGCCATTGATAGATCGGACAGGGCCAGCGTATCGGGCCGCGACGGGTAGCGGAAAGACAGATGATCAATACTCAGCGCGGCTCCATTCGCTGCGCGTGACGGTACCGCAGTCGGGTGCTCGGGCGAACGAATCGGAGATTCTTCTGCCAGCAGTTCAAGCAAACGCTCGCTGGCACCGGCAGCGCGTTGCGCATCACCGATCACTTCCGAAAGCGCTGCAATCGCACCCGCGACAATGACCGCATACAAAATGAATTGACCCAACTCACCCGCGCTCATGCTGCCCTCGATGACCGCATGGGCACCTAACCACAATACAAATACGATGGCGCCGAAGATCAGCAGAATCGCGATCGCGGTTAACAAAGACCGCGCGCGTATGCGCGCAATTGCGGTTCGAAAAGCAGTTTCAACGGCGCTACCGAAGCGTTGTGCTTCACGGGTTTCTTGCGCATAGGCTTGGACTACGCCAATCGCATTCAGCATTTCACCGGCAATGCCCGAGGCATCGGCAATGCGGTCTTGCGACGCGCGTGATAACTTTCGCACGCGCCGACCAAATACCATCACGGGCAGAATTACCAGTACCAGCATCACAATAATGATGGCGGACAACTTGGGGCTGGTGATGAACATCATCAGTACACCGCCCATCAGCAGCAAGATATTCCGCAGCGCCATCGAGATACTAGTACCCACCACGGTTTGTATCAGCGTGGTGTCCGTGGTCAGACGCGACAGTACTTCGCCGGTTTGTGTGATCTCGAAAAATGCCGGGCTCTGACGTAGTACATGGGCGTATACCGCGCTACGGATATCTGACGTGACACGTTCACCAAGCCAGGACACCATGTAGAAGCGCGCCGCAGTAGCCAGCGCAAGCAGACAGGCCAGCAGAAAAAGTGCGATGAAGTAGATGTTGACGTTCTCTGCCTGCGCGCTACCGGCGGTCGTAAAGCCGAGATCAATCAGATTGCGAAAGCCATACGGTAGCGTGAGCGTGGTCGATGCAGCGACCACCAACGCGACAACCGCGAGGATGATGTGGGTACGGTAAGGCATAAGAAACGGCATCAGCCCCGCTAGTGTCTTCAGACCCTTGCTTGATTTTGGTCGATCAGTTGGTGTGTTCATAGCTTCAATGGTTTAACGTAACCGGTCATTTCCAGGTAGCCGCGGCCTTCACGACGTCCGTCGCGTTCCAGCGTGACGGCGCCCTCCCAGTAAACGGCGCCGGTTGATTGGCGTGAATCGAGTTCCTGGTCATCTTGTAGCGGGCGTAACTGCCAGCGCTGTTGGTCAATGTCGAGTGTAACTTCCACCGGATATCTGGCTTGAGTGCGCGGCGATCGCCAGAAGCGCACTGGCGTGAATCGAATAGCGTCGCCGTTGATCTGCCTTAGCCGACCATCTTTTTCACGCAAGCTCGCATGCTGCCACAAGCTGCTACCGTCGGCACCGCGAATTCGAAACGCCATCAAGGCACGCCCGTCGTCCAGATTCGCGCCGACCCAATCCCAGCCGACCGCCTTTGGGTCTAGCACGGTGCTCGACCACTCATGATCCAGCCAGGCGCGACCGTTGACCTTAATGGTTTTACCGTTGCGGGTGATTGCGCCGCTTACCTGCAATTGCGGCTCGCTGTAGTAGTGGCTGGCTTGCTCTGGCTTGGGACCTTTGCGTGAGTAGCCTTGTGCCCCTTGTAACAGAATTGGCTGTGTTGGCACGAGTGTCAGGTCAAAGCTGAAGTCACGCGCGGGCAGCGATACACGGTAGCGACCATCTGCTTCGCGCAGCATTGACCATGCACCCAGTTTGATATCCGTGGTGGTTTCGGAGGTTTGTGCCAGACCGAAGCCAGCGCGAGCGACTCGCTGATCATGTTGTAGCTTGCCGATCGCGGGGTCGGATAAGGCGGCGTGCGCCACGATCAATTGTTTGGGTGCGAACTTGCTCGGATTAGCGCGTTCATGCTCAGTGGCAGAGCGAAAGAAGGTCACCTGAAAACCCAGTTGTTTACCGTCAGCAGTTTGCAGCCAGCCCGTGGCGTACCACCACTCGGTCCGAAAATCCGGGTGGGCGCCGAAGTCGCGCGGAAAGCTGAGCGTGGTTCGTGGATCAACTTGGGCAAAGCGCGGCGGTTCGGCCTTGACCTGCGCTGGGCTAAAGAAGATCGACAATACGACGGTAAGTAAATTTGCTAGCAAACTCGGCATCAATCTCTTCTGCGAACTTATCATTAATCTAGGTAGAAAACTCGGTAGACAACTCAGCAGAAAGTTCGATAGTGATCTCGCAAGCAAACTCGTGATTGAACTCAGCGATAAACTCACCAAGGAAAAAATCACATAGTGGAGTTTCTTGAAAGGGTTGCGCATCACCAATCCTCGCGTACAGCACGCACTGCGCTACCAGCGACCGCCATTCTGCCCGACAGCAGGGCAG
>JBIKUP010000170.1:0-4382 GCA_044347535.1 Burkholderiaceae bacterium | reverse complement strand
CTTGGTAAACGAATCCACTGCGGCCTTCCAGTCACGCCGACCAATCGCCTTGCTACCCGCCACAAAGTCGGCATTCTCTTTATTGGCGGCGGGCGTGGTAGCGACTATATTCGCCATTAAATTTGGTGACACGCTTGCCAGCGACAAAACAAATATCAGCTTCTTCATTACGTGCTCCTAAAAAGCGTTCAACGTACGGCGAGGGTGCAGCAGGAAATTCGGACTGGATGCAGTCCGCCTGCGGAACGGCACTGGCTTGCAAGCCGGTGCGCGCCCTGCAAAGGCTCCCAATAACGCCAGCGACCCCTTTTAGCACGTCTAGTGTTGCCAGCGTCGCCAGGCAGCCCTAACCGCATTCGGATACTCCGCCTTGCCCCGGCTGCCATTGTAGCGGCCGAGCGCTAGGAACAGATCGCCCTTTTCCAGATCGAGATAGAGCCGCAAAATCGAGCAGCCGTAGCGCAGATTGGTCTGCATCTGGAACAGCTTGGCGGGTTGGCCGTCGCCGATGGTTCGCGTCCAGAAGGGCATGACTTGCATGTAGCCTCGGGCACCGGCACTTGAGATCGCATATTTTCTGAATCCAGATTCCACTTGAATCAGGCCCAATACCAAGCCGGGCTCCAAGCCGGCACGACGCGACTCGTACCAAACGGTTTGTAGAAACTCGCTGCGTACCATGGCGTCTGGCATACGGCTTTGCAGACGCGTTGACATCATGGCCGACCATTGCCGCCATGCGTCCCGATCAGCGTCAGTGGCGAATCCGAGTTCGGGTGGACGTGGATCACTAATCGCACGTGACAGCGCGAGCCGAACGGCATCGGCCAGCGCTTCTTCTTTCTGCTTGCCGGCGTGCGTAACCAAGCAAGCGCTGCACAATAAGCACCCCACTAGCCAGCGGACCACTTGCGTTGGCGAGCGCTTGCTGCGCATGGTGATCAGGCGAATTTCGCCTTCAAGAATTCGGTCATTTGCGCGCGCGGCACAGTGGTCGCGCTTGGGTCACGCCTGCCTTGGTACTCGAGCTGATCATCTTTCAGTCCGCGCTCACCAATCACGACCCGATGCGGCACACCAATCAACTCCCAATCGGCAAACATGACGCCGGGGCGCTCGCCACGATCATCGAGAATCACATCGATGCCCGCTTGTTGCAAGGCTGCATACAACTCATCAGCGGCAGCTTTGACAGTCTCGCTGCGGTCATAACCGAGTGGGCACAGCACGACTTCAAACGGTGCAATCGATGCTGGCCAAATGATGCCTTTGTCATCGAAGTTCTGCTCGATGGCGGCGCCCAGAATGCGCGTGATACCGATACCGTAGCAACCCATCTGCATGAGTTGCGGCTGGCCTTTTTCATCGAGATAGCTTGCTTTCATATCCGCCGAGTAGCGCGTACCGAGCTGGAATACATGCCCTACCTCGATGCCTCTTTGAATCTCGAGCACACCTTTACCGTCTGGCGAAGGATCGCCAGCCACGACGTTGCGAATATCGGCGACCAATGGCTCGGGCAAATCGCGGCCCCAGTTAGCGCCGGTGTAGTGAAAACCTTCCTCATTCGCGCCGCAAACAAAGTCGCTCATGAGGGCAACACTGCGATCCGCGACCACCTTGACTGGCTTCGCGGTACCAATCGCGCCGAGATAGCCGGGCTTACAGCCGAAGTGCTCGAGAATTTCTGCTTCACTGGCAAAACGGAACGGACCGATACCGGGCAGCTTGCTGGCCTTGACCTCATTCAGCTCGTGATCGCCACGCAGCAGCAGTAACCAGATTTCACGCCGGCCTTCATCCTGCTCAACCGACAGCACAATGGATTTCACTGTCTGCGTCAGCGGCAGGCCTAATAGCTGTGCGACATCTTCGCAACGCTCTTTGCCAGGTGTGGACGTTTTCGTCAGCGCTTGGGTTGGTGCTGCACGCGAGGTGGTTGGTGGCAAGGCCTCAGCCGCTTCAATATTGGCGGCATAGTCGGAAGTGGGGCAATAAACCAGTGCATCTTCGCCGGTATCGGCAATCACGTGGAATTCCTGCGAGCCTGAACCACCGATTGCACCGTTATCGGCGGCGACCGCGCGAAAACTCAAGCCAAAGCGCTGAAAAATTCGCGTGTAGGCATCAACCATCAGCGCATATGAACGCTGTAACCCTTCGACGTCACGGTCGAAGGAGTAGGCATCTTTCATGGTGAACTCGCGCCCGCGCATGAGGCCGAAACGCGGCCGACGCTCGTCACGAAATTTGGTCTGTATATGGTAGAAGTTGACCGGCAGCTGGCGGTAAGACTTGATCTCGCTACGCGCGATGTCAGTGACAACTTCTTCCGAAGTTGGTTGCATTGCATAGTCTCGACCGTGCCGATCTTTCAGGCGCAGTAGTTCTGGCCCCATCTTGTCCCAGCGCCCGGTCTCTTGCCAAAGCTCGGCCGGCTGCACCAAGGGCATCAGCAGTTCGATGGCGCCGGCGCGGTCCATCTCCTCGCGCACAATGTGCTCCACCTTGCGGATCACGCGCAGGCCGATCGGCAGATAGTTGTAAATACCAGAGCCCAGTCGCCGAATCATGCCAGCGCGCAGCATCAGTTGGTGGCTGATGATCTCGGCATCGGCGGGCGCTTCTTTTAGGGTAGAGATAAAAAATCGGGAGGCGCGCATGAGAAAAAATTTTTTAAAAAGAGAGGGTTATAATCTGACGCAATTCTAAAGTATTCGCGGGTTTGCGCTGCGCGGATCGCAGCACCCTGGCGCCGTCCACTTTCCCTCACACGGAATTGTTCAGCGCCGCCGCGACCGCAACGCGCTGCTCGCAAACCATTCGAGGTGGAACATGCTGGACCGTGAAGGCTATCGCCCGAACGTCGGCATCATCCTGCTGAATCACCAGAACGAAGTCTGGTGGGGTAAGCGGGTGCGTGAACATTCGTGGCAATTCCCGCAAGGCGGCATCAAGCACGGCGAGACGCCGGAGCAGGCAATGTACCGTGAGCTGGAAGAGGAAGTTGGCCTGCGCGCCGAGCACGTCAAGGTCATTGGTCGCACGCGCGACTGGTTACGCTATGACGTGCCTGATCATTTCATCAAGCGTGAGGTGCGCGGACATTATCGCGGCCAGAAACAAATCTGGTTCCTGCTGCGCATGATCGGTCGCGACACCGATGTCAATTTGCGTATATCGGAGCATCCGGAATTTGACGCTTGGCGCTGGCATGAGTACTGGGTGCCACTGGATGTAGTGATCGAATTCAAGCGTGATGTTTACATGAGAGCGTTACAGGAGTTATCGCGTTTTCTGCGTCCGGTGCAAGCGGGCAAACGTCACTCGCGCGGGCCGGGTGCGCCCGCGATCATGGATCCGAGTATTGATCCACCCATTAATCTGAGCGAACCCAACCGCCCATGAACATGTTGACGCGCCGCTGGCTCGCACTCGTGCTGGGTTGCTGTTGGTCTGTAAGCGCTGGCGCTGGCCTATTGAGTGACGATGAGAACAAGGCGCCACCGAAAGAGGAAAGTGCGCTGGTACTGCCCGCCCCACCCAAGTCCGAAAATCTGCTGCGGTACGCGGTAGGTGCAAGTGCATCAATGATATTTACCATTGATGCGAAGTCGGTAAGCGTTGGTGATGATGAGATCGTGCGCTACAGCAGTGTTATCACCAGCCCGAGCGGCGCAATGAATATCAGCTACGAGGGCATCCGTTGCAAGACGGCGGAGCGCAAGCTGTTCGCGACCGGGCGTCCGGATGGTAGCTGGAATACCTTGCCCGCTGCCGAGTGGCGCCGTATCTCCACTGTTGGTACTAATAGCTATCAGGCGACGCTATCCAAGGATTTTTTCTGTGATGGCGACACGGTGGCAGGTAAAGCAGCCACGATCATCGATCGTATACGCGGGAAGAAGCTACTTCGTTAAAGCTCGAAACTACTGGATCTCTGCCTGCGCCGGGATGACCCTCTAATGACTGGCGGGATTAAAACCTCGTCGTTTCGGCGCGGGCCGGAATCTAGCAACTGTGTGGATCGTAATCAGAGAAGAACGAGATTGTCCCGGTGAATAAGCTCATCCTCATCGACGTACCCGAGAATCGCTGCAATCTCTGACGATGGCTTGCGCAAAATTCTGCGAACCTCTGCACTGGGGTAATTGCAGATACCGCGCGCAATTGCACGGCCCTCGCCATCAACGCAAGTTACTACATCACCGCGCCCGAACTCACCCGCCACACCGACCACACCAATTGGCAGCAATGACTTGCCCTCACGCGCGATCTTTTGTACTGCGCCGACATCAAGCACTAACTGACCTGCGGTCTTGAGATGATCCGCCATCCACTGCTTGCGCGCTGTCAGCTGAGCAGTCGGCGCGATGAGCTGG
>JBIKUP010000003.1:0-15602 GCA_044347535.1 Burkholderiaceae bacterium | reverse complement strand
CATTGTTGAGCAAGATAGTGCAAGGGTCGAAGTTTTTAAGACCCAGCCGACGACCATTGGCCGAGCGCTCGAGCGGCTCTAGCGTGAGCGTGCCACCCTCTGGCAGTTCTAACGTGGTCGGGCTCTTAATGTCCTCAGACAATGAACCCAGCCGCACATTGAGACCAGTCTGGCGAAAAATCTGGATCAAGCGCGCGACGTTTTGCAGGTAGAAGGTATTGCGTGTGTGCCGCTCAGGAATCAGTAACAGGTTGCGTGCATCCGGGCAGTATTTATCAATCGCCGCCATCGCTGCTTGCACGGCAAGCGGCAGCATTTCCTGTGCGATGTTGTTGAAACCGCCTGGGAATAAATTGGTATCCACCGGCGCCAGCTTGAAACCGGAGTTGCGCATATCCACCGAACAGTAAAACGGGGGCGTGTGCTCCTGCCACTCGAGCCGAAACCAGCGCTCGATGACTGGGGTAGCGTCAAGAATCTTTTTCTCGAGTTCGAGCAACGGGCCGTTCAGGGCCGTGACCAGATGGGGAACCATGGAAAACCTTGTGAATTCGGGGCGCGCGACGCGCGCAGGGGGATAGATTCTAACGGAATCGGTCAGCGTCGCCCGACGCGATGCCCAAGACTCCGATGCTGATCATATCCTTGGGCGGCGCTAGTAAAGTTTCTGAGCGGCTGAATAGAAAACGCCCTCTTGCGAGGGCGTCTAAATAGGCTCCGAAGAGCCCGTACTGCGGGGAGATCAGGAATGGTAGGCAGTCTCGCCGTGGCTGGAGATATCCAGACCCTCGCGCTCTTCCTCTTCGGTGACGCGCAAGCCAACGATCATGTCGACCACTTTGTAGGCAATGAAAGCAACCACGCCGGACCAGATCACGGTTGTCAGGACCGCCTGCAGCTGAATCCAAAGCTGGCCAGTGATCGAATACTCTGGCGATACGGCATTCGCGACATAGTCGTAGATGCCAGCGCCGCCGAGGCTAGGCGAGGCGAACACGCCGGTCAGCAGCGCGCCGAGGATACCGCCGACGCCGTGCACACCGAACACATCCAATGAATCATCCGCACCGAGCAGTCGCTTCAGACCGTTCACGCCCCACAGGCAGACGACGCCCGCCAGCAAACCGATCACCAAACCACCCATCAGGCCGACCAGACCAGCCGCAGGAGTGATCGCCACCAAGCCCGCAACCGCACCGGAGGCGGCGCCCAGCATGGAGGGCTTGCCCTTGAGTACCCACTCGGCGAGGCTCCAGGAAACCACCGCTGCCGCTGTTGCCAGCAAGGTGTTGGCGAAGGCCAGTGCAGCCGACCCATTTGCCTCGAGTGCCGAACCGGCATTGAAGCCAAACCAGCCCACCCACAGCATGGACGCGCCGACCATGGTGAGCGTCAGCGAATGCGGTGCCATGGCTTCGCGGCCCAGACCGACGCGCTTGCCGAGCATGAACGCACCGACCAGACCCGCCATCGCCGCGTTGATGTGCACCACGGTGCCGCCAGCGAAGTCCAGCGCACCTTTCTGCCACAGCCAGCCAGAAGCCGCGGTGGCTTTCTCGGCAGCAGCTGCATCAGTGAACGCATCCGGGCCGGGCCAGAACCAGACCATGTGCGCAATCGGCACGTAAGAGAAAGTGAACCAGAGCACCATGAACAGCACGACTGCGGAGAACTTGATCCGCTCGGCGAATGAACCGACGATCAGCGCGCAAGTGATGCCGGCAAAGCTGGCCTGGAAACACGCGAACACCATCTCGGGGATGACGATGCCTTTACTGAAGGTGGCGCCCGGTGAATCAGGCGTCATGCCCTTCATGAACAGGCGATCAAGGCCGCCGAAGAATGCGCCGCTCTCGGTAAATGCCAAGGAGTAGCCATAGATGAACCACAGCACGGTGATGAGCGAGAAGATCATCATCACTTGCATCAGTACCGACAGCATGTTCTTGGCGCGAACCAAGCCGCCGTAGAACAACCCCAAGCCGGGCAAACACATCATGATCACAATGATGGTGGCAACCATCATCCAGGCGGTATCGCCTTTGTTGGGTACCGGGGCTGCCGCTGCCGGAGCTGCCGCATCAGCGGCGGGTGTAGCCGATGCAGCAGCTGCTGGCGCAGCTGCAGGTGCCTCGGCCGCAGGTGCGGCTGTGGCCGGTGCAGTATCTTCAGCCGACACGATCGGCGTTGCACCGATCGCGAACAGCAGCAAGCCGGCGCTCGCTAGGTTAATGAACCACTTTTTCATTTGCATACCCCCTTAGAGTGCTTCTTTGCCGGTTTCGCCCGTACGAATACGGACAACTTGCTGCAGGTCGAAGACGAAGATCTTGCCATCGCCAATTTTTCCGGTACGTGCAGCATTTTCGATCGCCTCTATCGCACGCTCGACAATCGCATCGTCGACCGCTGCCTCGATTTTTGTCTTTGGCAGAAAGTCGACCACGTACTCGGCACCGCGATAAAGCTCGGTGTGTCCTTTTTGGCGCCCGAAGCCCTTGACCTCAGTGACGGTGATGCCTTGCACACCGATGGCTGAGAGCGCTTCGCGCACTTCATCGAGCTTGAACGGCTTGATGATGGCAGTGATGAGTTTCATTTCATCCTCGTTGCGGTTGATCAGAAAGTTTTGGTGATGGATGCGACAACTTTGCTACCACCGAGGTAGCCCGTGCTGTTGTAGTTCCAAAGTACCTTGTCAGCGTTGGTGCCGGTCGCTGCGAGCGCGCCCGACAAACCATTGCCGAGGTCTTTGGTGATGCCCAATTTCCAGTCAGCGTAGTTGTAACCACTAGCGGTAGGCGTCGCACCACCATTCTGGAATCGCCACATGCCGTAGTGCGCGTTCGCTACCAAGCCCTCGGCTAATGGGAAATCACCGCCTAGGTCGATGTAGTAGCTACCCTGCTTGTCAGAGGTGAAAATTGCATCACCCAGCGCATAGCTACCTTTCAGATAGACGGGGCCGTAGCCAATCTTTCCGTACACTTCAAAGGTGTTTGCGTTTGGCGTCGAGCCCAGTTTGTGGTTTGGATACAGGTAGTAGATCGCACCTACGTCGTAATTCAGGCCGGCAGCCATATCACCCTTGATACCGCCGTAGAAATCCACTTCGTACGGCGTACTTCCGCGGTTCGCCGTCGTCACTGAATCTCCGTAGCTGTCTGCGATCCAGCTGATGGTCGACGCCCATGCGCCCAGATAAAGGCCGGTCGGACTGTGGCTGTAGTCCACGCCTGCACTGACCGCAGGCTTGTTACGCGACTGCGAGATACCGCGAAATACATAGTCCGTAGTGACACCGACGTTGTAGGCAACGACATGCTCAGGTGTCGCAGCGGGCTCAGCAGCAGCCACCTGAGCGGAGTGCACGACGAATACAGAAGCGACAGCGCTGGCGAGAATGAGTTTTTTCATTGGATTTCCTTTTTTTAAATCAGAGTAAAAACCTGCGTCACGTTGAACGTGTTTGCTTGAAGCAACCTAGCAGGACGTGTGCCAACAAGGATCTGGAGAAATGCTTGCCAAATCTGCTAATTCCTTTAGCATTCGCACCCAGATTCCTCGCTTTCCCACTTCAAACCGCACCGCAACAGGGCAGGCGCCTTAAAGTGGTGCAACTATCCTAAACCAGTCATGAGCCAAGGCCCGAGTTTTCTTGACGAACTGCAACATCGGATCCGCGAGGTGCTGCAGCAATCGCCCGCCAAAGATCTGGAAAACAACCTGCGCGCAATGCTGCATCAGGGCTTCGCCAAGCTAGATCTGCTGACGCGCGAAGAGTTCGAGTTGCAGGCGGAGGTGCTGGCGCGCACCCGCGCCAAGCTCGAGGCGCTGGAGCGGCGGGTCGCCGAGCTCGAAGCACGCCCTAAAGACTGACCCCACCATGGCACTGGCCGTCCTGCGCAGCCGCGCATTGGCAGGCATGCGCGCGCCTGAAGTCACGGTCGAGGTGCATGTCGGCAGCGGACTGCCCACCTTCACCATCGTCGGGCTGGCGGACACCGAGGTGCGCGAGTCACGCGACCGGGTTCGCGCTGCGTTACGCAACTCGGGCTTTGAATTTCCGGCGGGTCACATCACGGTCAATTTAGCGCCAGCCGATCTGCCGAAAGAGTCTGCGCGCTACGACTTGCCTATCGCGCTGGGCATCCTCGCTGCCAGCGGACAACTGCCGAGCGACAAGTTGGATGACTATGAATTCGCCGGTGAGTTGTCGTTGTCGGGAGAGTTGCGCCCGATCCGTGCAGCGCTGGCGATGAGCGTCGCAATTCAGCGCACATCGGGTCAGCGTCAGCGCGCTTTTGTTTTGCCGCGCGCGAATGCCTTGGAAGCGGCGCTGGTGCCGGATGCGCGCATCCTGCCGGCCGACTCTTTGCTGCAGGTCTTTGCCCATTTCACGGCGACCGATGCGGCGGCGCGTTTGGTGGCGATGTCACCGGTGTCTGTCACTGCGAGCGTAAAGTGTGCCGACTTCGCCGATGTGCGCGGACAAACGCAAGCAAGACGTGCGATGGAGATTGCTGCCGCCGGTGCACATAGCCTGCTGATGGTCGGCCCGCCGGGGTCGGGTAAATCGATGCTGGCGTCGCGCCTACCTGGCATCCTGCCGCCGATGACACAAGACGAGGCCTTGGAAAGCGCGGCGCTGCAATCGATTGCGGGTGGCTTCTGTGCCTCTCGCTGGCAGCAGCGACCGTTTCGGGCACCGCATCACACCGCTTCTGCGGTGGCGCTGGTGGGGGGCGGCGCGGTGCCCCGCCCGGGCGAGATCTCGCTGGCGCATCATGGCGTGCTGTTTCTGGATGAGCTGCCCGAGTTTGAGCGCAAAGTACTCGAGGTACTACGCGAGCCACTGGAGGCGGGCCATGTGACTATCTCGCGCGCCGCACGACAAACCGATTTTCCGTGTCGCTTTCAATTGGTGGCGGCGATGAATCCCTGCCCATGCGGGTATCTGAGCCATCCACAGCGCGCCTGTCGCTGCACCCCGGATGCGATTGGGCGCTATCAGGGCCGTATCTCTGGCCCGCTGCTAGATAGAATCGACATGCAGCTCACGGTACCCGCAATGAGCACGGCCGAGATGCTGGATGCGCCGACGGGTGAATCGTCGGCCAACATCGCGCACAGGGTGGCACTGGCGCGTGAACGACAAATCGCGCGACAGCAAACATCCAATGCACTGCTGTCATCGAACCAGATTGATCATCACTGCCAGCCGGACGCTGGCGCTACTTCCCTGCTGCGCGCAGCAATCGAACGATTGCACTGGTCGGCGCGTGCTTATCATCGCGTACTAAAACTCGCGCGCACGATCGCCGATTTGGAAAACTCTACGCACATCAGCAGCGCACACGCAGCTGAAGCGATTCAATACCGACGCGCGCTGCAATCGGCGCCTTGAGTCGTGCAGCGCGTTTAAATAGTGCGCGCTGTTAACATCGCCTGATGAGCACCACCCCGGTTTACCTGCAAGGCCGAACGGCAACCCGCGTCGTGCTGGTGTTCGGGCTAGCGTATTTCTTGTCGTATGCGATGCGCGCCATCAACGCCGTCATCGCCCCAGCGCTCAGCGCCGACTTGCACTTAACCAATGCCGATCTTGGCCTGCTCTCTGCAGCTTATTTCATGGGCTTTGGTCTGATGCAGTTGCCCATCGGCGTCTGGCTAGACCGTCACGGCCCTCGCCGCACTGAGTCGGCGCTGCTGCTGTTTGGCGCTTTAGGCGCAGCGATCTTTGCCTCCAGTGACACACTTTTGGGCGTCTGGATTGGGCGTGCCTTGATTGGAGTGGGTGTCTCTGCTTGCCTGATGGCCGCGTTCAAAGCGTTTCGCGTGTGGTACCCACCAGAACGCCAAAGCCAACTTGGCAGCTACATGCTGGTGATTGGCACCGCGGGTGCGCTATCGGCGACGGTGCCAGTCGCCTTACTCCTGCCCGTGGTCGGCTGGCGAACGATTTTTTCCGGTGTCGCGGTGGCGCTGCTATTGGCTGCGTGGGTGCTGTTTAGTCGCTTACGCGATGTCGAACAATCGATGCCCATGCACGACCTCGCGCGCGCGCCGAGCGGGAACGCTGCTTCGCCTTCTTCAGCTAATGAAGCGTCGGGTTATGGCGCTATTTTTGCGGATCCTTACTTTCGCAGAATGGCACTGCTAGGCGCGGTGCATCAAGGCGGTTTCATGGCTCTGCAGTCGCTCTGGGCCGGGCCGTGGATGATCACGGTGCTGGGTATGTCAGTGGAACAAACCTCGCATGTGTTGTTCTTGTTTAATCTGGCGCTACTAATTGCTTATCTTGGGCTTTCCTGGTGGGCGCCACGCTATGTGGCCTATGGACAGCGCACTGGCTTGCCTGTGCTGCGGGTGGTTGCAGTGGGTTTGTCGATATCGGTGCTGGTGCAAGGGCTGATGGTGCTGCTGCCTTATGAGAGCAGTTGGTGGCTGTGGATTGTTTTTGCCATCGTCATCACCGTCACCACGCTGAGCCAGACCCATGTCAGCCTGGCATTTCCAACCGCACTGGTCGGACGCGCCAACAGCGCATTCAATTTGACGCTGTTTGTCGGTGCATTCTCAGTGCAGTGGGGAATCGGATTGCTGGTCGATCTGTTTGTCTCGTATGGTTGGCAAAGCGCTGCCGCCATGCGCATGTCGGTCGCGTGCTATCTCTTTGTACAACTATTTGCGCTATGGCGCTTCATGCGTCAGTGGTCAATTGAAGCGCCTGCCATCGGGTTGCAAAAGGGCTAAATTTGCCTGCCCAAGGCCTATTGGCCATGCTACGCTTGATAAATTGTTAACCACCGCGCTGATGAGGCGCTGATTGTCGGAGAGTCGCTTCATGCTGGTCACGTTCAAATCCAAAGCCGCCGCAGACATCCTGATGTACGCGGTTCACGCCAAGCCGATACTCGATTTGCTCGGCAAAGATATCGAGCGCGGTGTTATTACAGCGGAAGAGACCGGGCAAGCGGTTGAACGCATTGAATCGGAAATTGCAGCGCGTAAGTCATCTGCGCCAGCGCCCGAAGAGCAAGATGACAGCGATAGCGATGCCAAGAAGGGTTTGAACGAAGTAGTGAGCTTCGGCGCACGCGCCTATCCGCTGCTGGAAATGCTGCGCGCGGCGCATCGTGAACAGGCGTTTGTGATGTGGGGCGTGTAGTGGTGAGAGTGGTGAGAGTAGTGAGGCATGTAGTCGGGCATGGCTGGGCGACAACGGCTGGTGGTGAAGGACTAAGCCTTGTCTGAATCGCTTTCCTTGGCGCTGCACCATGCGGCGCATGTGCTGACCAAAGTGGAGGCGGGCCAGGCCTTGCCGGCGGCACTGGCTGATGTATTCAATCGGCACACGCTAAGCCCGGCGAGCCGCGGCGCCATTCAAGACATTTCCTATCGCAGCATGCGGCGCTGGGCTTGCGCCCACGCGCTGATGAGCCTGCTGGCCAGCAAACCGCCGTCGCCAGCGCGTCTGGGTGCGCTGATCTGTTGCGCACTGGCGCTGTTATCAGATGACGCACCGCCTTATACCGAGCACACACTGGTGGATCAGGCGGTCGAGGCCTGCGCGCAAGATCCTGAGCTAAGTCGTGCCAAGGGCATGGTGAACGCTGTGTTGCGACGCTTTTTGCGCGAGCGCGATTCATTGATGCAAACCGTGCTGCGCGATGATGAGGCGCGGCTGAACTATCCGCGCTGGTGGATAGATGCAATACGACGCGCATGGCCGCATCAGGCCGAGGAGGTGCTAGAAGCAGGCAATCGCGAACCACCACTCACGCTGCGGGTGAATACTCGAAAGACAAGTATCGATACTTACCTGGCTCAACTCGCTGCCGAGGGTATCTTTGCGACGCGGCTTGGCGATTACGCCGTCAAGCTAAAGCGCGCGGTGCCGGTGACCCAGATCCCGGGTTTCGCGGAGGGTCTGGTCTCGGTGCAAGACGCTGCTGCACAACTAGCAGCGCCCTTGTTGCAGGTTGAAGAGGGCATGCGGGTACTCGATGCCTGCGCTGCCCCCGGCGGCAAGACCGGTCATCTACTCGAGCTCGCCAATTGCGACGTACTCGCGCTTGATCATGATGAGCAACGTTTAAACCGTGTGTCAGACAACCTGAAACGACTGTCACTTGACGCCAAGCTACAGGTGGGCGATGCCCGCTCGAGGGATTGGTGGGACGGTCAGCCTTACGACCGCATTCTGGCCGATTTGCCCTGTACCGCCTCGGGCATCGTGCGCCGCCATCCCGATATCCGCTGGTTACGCCGACCCGAAGATGGCCAGCAGCTAGCCAAGCGTTCGGCCGAGATTCTCGACAACCTGTGGGGCATGCTGCGACCGGGCGGCTTGCTGCTGATCGTGACTTGTTCCGTTTGGCCGGAGGAGTCCGAGCTGCAAGCGCAGGCCTTCGTCCGCAGGCAGAACGCCGTGCGGCTGGATGCGCCCGGACAACTGCTACCGCAAGCAGACGAGGCTTCCGATCACGACGGCTTGTTCTACGCGCTACTGCGAAAACCAGCGCTTTGATACTATCGCTCAAATTTTCCTCGGGGCATTAGCCCGTTCTTGAGCGTGATCCATCGATTTTTACTGCTGTTCTGGCTGCTCTGGCTGCCAGCTTGGCTGCCTCTTTCCGCACACGCTGCTGAGGGCATCGAATTTGTCGAGGCCTCGCTGGAGCCAAGCGACGAAGGCTACCGCTTGACCTCGCGCTACTCGGTTGAGTTGCCGCGCTCGGTCGAGGACGCCTTGTCGCGCGGTGTACCCCTGTATTTCACGCTGCAAGCCGAGATCACGCGCTATCGCTGGTACTGGTTTGACGAGGTCACGGTGAAGGCAACGCGCAAGATTCGCTTGTCTTATAACGTCCTGACCCAGCAATACCGCGCGTCGATCGACGGTAGCCTGCATCAGAATTTTTCTCGGCTCGACGACATGCTCTCGCTACTGCGACGGCCGGGGCGATGGCTGATCGCCGATCCGGGTGCGCTCGGCCGAGGTGGTAACTACACCGTAGCGATTCAACTTGCACTCGACGTCTCCGAATTACCGAAGCCAATTCAGGTCAGCGCCATGAGCAGTGATGAGTGGCGTTTGTCTTCAGGCTGGAACAAATTCGTCTTCCACGCCGAGGCGAAATGAGACGCACGCTGCGATACTTGCTGATGGTGTCGGCGACAACCGTCGGCGTGCTACTGTTCTTGCTCGCAGTCGCGAGTGGCGATACGCAGCTATTTGACTCGTACTACTCGTGGGTGCTCGGCGCAAACGTGGTGGTTGGTGTCGGCTTGCTGGCCGTGGTGCTGTTTCTGCTTGCGCGTTTATACAGTCGATATCGGCGCGGGCGGTTTGGATCGCGACTGATGGCGCGCATGGTGCTGAATTTCGCCATGATGGGCATCGTTCCGGGTATCGTTATTTATCTGGTATCGGTGCAGTTCGTTTCGCGCTCGATTGAGTCTTGGTTCAACGTGAAGGTCGAGAGCGCGCTGGAATCGGGTTTGAATCTCGGTCGTGCTGCACTCGAGTCATCCCTGCGTGATCTGCAGCTGAAAGCGGCTGGCGTATCCGAGGAGCTGGCCGATATGTCGGACAGTCTGATCGTTGCCCGTTTGCCGAAAATCATCGAACGCAATCAGTTGCAAGAGGCAATTGTCGTCAGCGCTAGTGGCAAGTTGGTCGCAAGTTCCAACACAAAATTGACTCGGCTACTGCCTGAGCTCCCTACAGCATCAATGCTGGCGCGCGCGCACTCCTCCGAGGGGTATGGCGTGATCGATGGCATACCGGATACGGATCGAAATGGCGCAAGCGCCGAACAAATCCACTTGCGTGTGATCGTGCCGATCCGTAGTGATGGCTCCTCATTCAAGTTACGCGGCGATGCTCGATACCTGCTACTGATTCAGCCCGTGCCGGAAAAGCTTTTCGCCAATGCAGAGGCATTGCGAGTGGCTTATAGCGAGTATCAAGAGCGCTCATTGGCCCGAACCGGACTCAGGAAATTTTTTCTGGTTACGCTGACGCTGGTCCTGCTACTAGCTGTGTTTGCAGCCATGGTGAGTGCGTTTCTGCTTGCCAGCGATTTTGCACAACCATTATTGTTATTGGCAGAAGGCACACAGGCAGTGGCCGAGGGCAATTTATCGCCACGACCTATCGTCGCTACGCCAGATGAACTGGGCACACTGACCCAGTCGTTCAACATGATGACGATGCAACTCTCTGACGCACGTGAGGCGGTTGAGCGTAATCGGCGCGCACTGGAAGATGCGAAAGCCTATTTGGAATCTGTGCTGGCGAATATGTCGGCCGGTGTGATGGTGTTTGATGAACAGTGGCTGCTGGTGACTTTCAACGCATCAGCCAAGCGGATCTTGAGGTTGGATCTGAAACCGCTGTTAGGTCAATCGATGTCATCGATCGTTCCGCTGGCAGCGTTTCGTGAGCCGGTGATGCGCTCGTTTAGCCGGCTTAGCGCGCAAACCGCCGCTGAAGGGTTCGGCGCTGATGCGCAGCATTGGCAGCAGCAGATCGAGATTCCACGAGAGACTGAAGATGCGTCCGATACTAGCGACATCACTCTGCTTGCGCGTGGCTCTCACTTGCCAGTAGGTACTGGCAGAGGCTACATCATCGTGTTTGATGACATCACCGATGTGATCTCGGGTCAGCGATCGATCGCATGGGCCGAGGTGGCGCGCCGGCTAGCCCATGAAATCAAAAACCCACTGACCCCGATACAGTTATCGGCCGAACGTCTGCACATGAAGCTGCAGCCAAAACTCGCTGGCGATGACGCCGCCCTGTTGGAGCGTGGCACTAACACCATCGTGAATCAGGTCGTGGCCATGCAGCAGATGGTCGACAACTTCCGCGACTACGCCAAAACCCCGCCCCCCTTGCTACAGCCGCTCGACCTGAATGGTTTGATCTCGGAAATACTGGAGCTGTACTCGGGAATGGCAATTTCGGACGCGATACACACAACATTGCAGCCAAATCTGCCGATCATCCTCGGCGATGCAACTCAAATGCGACAGGTGGTACACAACCTCTTGCAAAACGCACAAGACGCGGTTGCGGATATCGGACGTTTTGGACGTAGCCCTGAGATTCGGATTGTGACCGAAGCCTTTGACTACGCAGATGCCGATGGTCAGCATCGGACTGCAGTTCGTCTTACGGTCTCGGACAATGGCCCAGGATTCGATCCCGCGCTCATCAAGCGTGCCTTCGAACCCTATGTCACCTCCAAACCTAAGGGGACTGGGCTCGGTTTGCCGGTGGTGAAGAAAATCATCGAGGAACACGGTGGACGTATCGAAGCCCAAAACCGGAAGGATGGCCCCGGCGCCAAGATACTGATTTTACTAATGAAACTCGCAAAATATTCAGTTTGACAACTTTAGTTGTAAAAAATACAATCCTGCGACATGGCAATGTTGTGACGAGTTAAAGAGGCGCCCCCATGGCAAATATTCTGGTGGTTGACGATGAGATGGGAATCCGTGAACTGTTGTCCGAAATCCTCGGCGACGAGGGTCACGTCGTCACAACAGCCGAAGACGCGAACGCTGCCCGGGAAGTGCGCTTGGCCAGCACACCGGACTTGGTACTTCTGGATATCTGGATGCCGGACACCGACGGCGTAACCCTGCTGAAAGAGTGGCAACGCGATGGTCTGCTCACCATGCCAGTGATCATGATGTCCGGCCACGCGACGATTGATACGGCGGTTGAAGCTACCCGTATCGGCGCGATGAATTTCCTGGAGAAACCCATCTCGCTGCAAAAACTGCTGCGTACGGTGCAGCAAGGCCTGACACGTGGACAAGAACACGCGCGCGGCACGATGTTGAACGGTACGAACCGCAGTCTACTGGGCCAAGACAAGCTCTCGCTGGCGCCGCAACTTCAACAAATTGGCAATGGTCATCTGAATGACATGCATTCGTCCGTCTACCCCGGTACCGAGTATGAGTTCCGTGTCTCATTTGAGTTGCCGCTACGCGAGGCACGCGACGCTTTCGAACGCGCTTACTTCGAGCACCATTTGGCGCGCGAGGGCGGCAGCATGACGCGAGTGGCTGAGCGAACTGGTCTGGAACGTACCCACCTTTATCGCAAGCTCAAGCAACTCGGCGTGGATACCAGCAAGGGCCCGGCAAAGAAAGCCGGATGACCGTACTCTCACTGGTACTGGGCGGCAGCGCCGACGATCGGGAGTGCGCCATTGCTGCAGACCTCCCTCCGGGCTTGGCCTGCGCAGCCATCATCGAAGGACTGCCAAGCGGCGCCGCGCCACTGAATGAAATGGCGCCCGACGTGTCGTTAGAAGTAGTTCGCGTTGCGCCCGGCTGCCCTTGTTGCACAGGCAATCTCACGATGCGAGTCACGCTGAACCGCGTACTTCGGCGAT
This sequence comes from Burkholderiaceae bacterium, assembly GCA_044347535.1. Lineage (GTDB taxonomy): Bacteria > Pseudomonadota > Gammaproteobacteria > Burkholderiales > Burkholderiaceae_D > Pernthalerella. The sequence continues at coordinate 3,174 of JBIKUP010000003.1, read as the reverse complement.
CGCCCGCAAGGCTCTACCTCAGCTTGTCGGACGCCTCCCACCGAGAGCAGGTTTTGATGTTCCTGCAAGCGCCGCAATATCTCGATCTGCTAGCGATCGGCCCCGATCTGCAATGCTCTTAATGACGCTCGCAATGGAAAATGTTGCACCAGACCGCGCGCCACCAGTAAAGATCGGGCGCACCTATTGAAATCTCGTAACTAAGCTCCACTCTAGATGCTATGAATAGGATGTCTTGCCCACCTGAGGAGTAAACCGCATGAATCTGATCTATAACAGCGAGCAGTACTCGGTTGTTGAATTTCGAGCTGAGGCGGGCATGGAGGCCATGCGCTTCGGTGGATATGAAATACTCGACAAACCGGCGCGCCGCGAGATTTTCCTTGCCGGTGAATTGGCCGAAAACTTTCGACAGCATGTGCGAGAGTTAAGCGCTCGGCAACCGACTGAAGAAGAGATTGATGAATTCCTCGATAGCTACAGCCCACTCATGGCGCAGCCGGTGATTGTTCAGTAAGCTGGCGCTGGCTGAATCTTTTTTCCCTTTGTTGTTGTGCCCATTCATGCCCGCTTCAGCGGGCATGTTTATTTCTGATGCAGACACCTTCGCGCGCCGTTACCAGTAATCAGACCGGACTACATCCTCGCCTAGCCGAGCTTGTCGATCGACATGCACGTTGCGAGTTTCTCCGACCGCTGACGCCGTCTGGTCTTGAACCCTTCGAACGAGCCATCGCCGCTTGGGGATCGCACGGCGGCTCACCAATCATCGATGCTGGTTGTGGCGTGGGCTTATCCACTCGAAAGCTGGCGCAACAGTTTCCAGATGCTTTCGTCATCGGCATCGACCAGTCGGCGCATCGATTGCAGCGCCACACACGTTGGGAGGGGAACGAACCGTCCAACTTCATCACCGTGCGCGCTGATCTGGTGGACTTCTGGCAGCGCATGGCGCTCGCTCACATACATCCCGTTCGGCATTACCTGCTCTACCCCAACCCATGGCCGAAAAAAGCGCAGCTGCAGCGCCGCTGGCATGGCCATCCAATATTCCCAACGCTCTTACGTCTGGGCGGTCATCTCGAATGCCGCAGCAACTGGAAAACCTATATTGATGAGATGGCCTTGGCGCTCACGCAACTCACCGGACTTGAGGTGCTTGCCGAACAATGGCCGGTCGACCCCGCTGCAGCGTTAACGCCATTCGAGCAAAAATACGCGGCCTCGGGCCACACCCTGTGGCGCTGCGCGATACAACTGCCGCTATCTGATTGAGTCGCGCTGGCTTGTGATACCGTCTTCGGTATCCAAGCTTAAATCGGAATTAATTATGTGCCAGCTTCTCGGCATGAACTGTAATGTGCCGACCGATATCGTGTTTAGCTTTACCGGTTTCGCGCATCGTGGCGGCCGCACTGACGAACATAAAGATGGCTGGGGCATTGCCTTCTTTGAAGGCGCCGGCGTTCGGCTATTCGTCGATCATGAGTCAGCGGTTGCCTCGCCCGTGGCCGAGCTGATCAAAAGCTACCCGATCAAATCAAAAAACGTCATCGCGCACATTCGCAAGGCGACGCAAGGCCAGGTCGCGCTCGAGAATTGCCATCCCTTCATCCGCGAGCTGTGGGGTCGCTACTGGGTGTTTGCCCATAATGGCGATCTGAAAGAATTTTCACCCACACTCGATGGCGCATTTCGCCCGGTGGGCACGACCGACAGCGAACGCGCATTTTGTTATCTGCTACAGCAGTTGCGACGCCGCTTCGGCGACACACCACCACCGCTAGACACGCTGCGGCAAGAAATCGATCAACTCACGCGCGAAATCGCCAGCTTCGGCGTTTTCAACATGATGCTGTCGGATGGCACAGCGCTATTCGCGCATTGCTCAACGCGGCTGCACTATATCGTTCGGCAGCACCCATTCACGCAAGCCAAACTGTCGGACGAAGATCTCTCCGTCGATTTTTCGGAAGTCACCACACCCAAGGATCGGGTAGCCGTAATCGTTACCGAACCGCTCACCACTAATGAGACTTGGCATTCATTTGAGAGCGGGGAGCTGAAGCTCTTTATCGACGGCGCGCCCCTGTGAAATGACATAGGCGTGCAAGCCTGAGCGCGCTGTGAAAAAGCCACCAACAACGCTCGCGGCTTTATTGGCGGCTTTGAGATCAGAGATTAGGCGCGAGCCAGCGCTGCAACAAGTCCATCGGCACCTTGCGCCGAGACGCCATATCAGTAAGCTGATCTTCACCGATTTTGCCGACCGTGAAATACTTCGACGCCGGATGCGCGAAGTAAAACCCGGAGACCGCTGCGCCGGGGAACATGGCATACGACTCGGTCAGACTCATACCAATATCCTCTGCTTCAAGGATACGGAACATATCTGCCTTAACGGTGTGCTCCGGGCAAGCTGGGTAGCCGGGCGCGGGTCGAATACCGCGATACTTCTCGCCGATCAGTTGCTCATTGCTGAGTTTCTCGTCTGCGGCATAGCCCCATAAATCTTTGCGCACACGCTCGTGCAAGTATTCAGCAAAAGCTTCCGCCAAGCGATCGGCCAAAGCCTTCAACATGATTGATGAATAATCATCACCGGCATCTTCAAAACGCTTCTCGTGTTTTTCGATACCAAGACTGGCGGTGACTGCAAACATACCGATGTAATCGGTAATGTCTGATTCTTTGGGCGCAATAAAATCGGCGAGGCATTGATTCGGACGCGCCACGCCTTCAATCACTGGCTTTTCATTTTGCTGACGCAAGCCGTAATACGTAAACGCGACCTCGCTCCTGGTCTCGTCGGTGTAGACCTCAATATCATCATCACCCACGCGGTTGGCAGGTAACAGCGCTATCACGCCATTCGCGGTCAGCCAACGACCCTCGACGATCTTTCTCAGCATCGCCTGTCCCTCGCTGTACACATGACTTGCCGATTCACCGACGATGGGGTCAGTCAAGATGGCAGGGAAGCTGCCGGCCAGATCCCAGGTCTGGAAAAAAGGCGCCCAGTCGATGTACTGTGCGAGCAAGCCAAGATCAGTATTACGGAAATGACGCCGCCCGATAAACTTCGGTTTCACGGGTGCGCACTCGCCGCTAAACTCCAGTTGCATCTTGTTGTGACGCGCTTTTTCAAGCGACAGCATTGGCAAGGCTTTCTTA
>JBIKUP010000169.1:0-4398 GCA_044347535.1 Burkholderiaceae bacterium | reverse complement strand
ACTTTTTGCGGAGCGCAGCGCCAGGGCCATCAGTGACAGTACGCCCCCTTCACCATCATTGTCTGCGCGCAGAACGAAGATCACGTACTTCACTGTGACCACCATCAGCAAGGCCCAGAAAATCATCGACAAGATGCCCAGTACAGCATCGGTCGAATAGGGAATGCCATGCTCGGCACTGAAGCATTCTTTGAGCGCGTACAGTGGGCTGGTACCAATGTCGCCGAATACGACGCCGACTGCGGCTAATACCAAGGCTGGGGTTGGTGCGTGGTGGTAGATACCCTGACCAGTCACGGAGACTGGGCGCATTACCGACGATTTTGAAAATTCCGGGTTACTGATTGACACCTGACTGTCCTTTTAATCGGCTGCTGCTGAGTGTGGGCACATCAACCCTCAATTGGAACTCAAGCACGCCTTACTTTGACCTTAATTGCACCTCGATTGCACCTCAATCAGGGGTACATTCGACTCCAATGACGATTTACGATGCTGTGCTCGGTAATGTACGAAGTGATACTTCGCCTCTACAAGGCAAATTACTGCGCTCTCGATCGAAGCGCATCAACTTGTGCAAGGTCGTGCTGCGGATAATCTCGGCCGATGCCAACAGCGGCTCGTTACTACCAAGCGGCGCGATGATCCAGCTGACTTCCTTGGCGCATAGCAAAGCGTCTAAATCTGCGGGCTTGATCAGCACACGCTCGCCGGCCGGCAGGTCAAACTTCGAGGCATCTAATAATTCACGTGGCCAGCTGTCTGTTCGCCCGATCGAGGGGTCATCCCAGTTGAGTACTACCGGCAGCGGCGAACGTAGCTGGGCATAAATCGGGAAATCAAAGCGATAAAGCCCCAAGGACAGCACCTGATCTTGCGGTGATGCGGCGCTTCGATAAGCCGCTGCGAGCGGCTTGGCGGAATAGATATCCGCTCGCCCGAAAATCCAGACCAGCGGAATAAAGCTCAGCAGGCAGATGACCACGATAGCTTTGGGTAGCAAGTGTGCGCGACGCAGTGGTAGCAAGCGTGTAACCACGACATCTGCAATCAGCATTGCGATAGCTGGTATCGCTGGCAATACATAGCCAATCAACTTCGAGGCTGGTATCGAAAAAAATCCGACGATGACCACTACCCAAACCCATTGCAAATGACGAAGTGCTGCATGGGTGGTGGATTGTGTACGCAGTTTGACTTGGCCGAGTAGCAGCACAGACCATGGCAGGCACAGCACAGCGATCACGCCCGGGTAGAACCACCACGGGTTCATATTGTTAAAGCCGGTTTCGGTGAATCGCTCGAAATGTTGATGGATGAAAAAATAATCGAAGAACTCCGGGAACTTCAATTGCATTAGCACGAACCACGGCACAGCGATCAGCGCAAACAATACGATACCGGGCCACCACAGGAGTTTTATCAGCCAAGACCAGCGACGTTGTACCAAGATCCAGAGCAGCATCACGCCTGCCGGCAGGACAATACCGATCAGGCCCTTACTCAGAAGCCCAAGTGCAACGCAGGCCCAGGCCAGCAGCATGCTCCTATGCCATGGCTGTGCTTGATCCGAAGACAGCAATGCATCAGCCGCGAATAAAACCGCACTGGAGATAAATGCCGCCACCAACATATCGTGGTTGGCGAATTGCGAGCCGAGGTAAGAGTAGGGCAGAGTCGCCAGCAATAGCAAATACCAGCGTGCCATCTGGGCGCTATGCCAGCGTATAAGCACGCGCGCCCCGGCAAACGCTATCAGCGCTGCGGCCAGCATGGATGCCAGCCGCATCGCCAGATCAACCGTACCGAAGGCCTTGATCGACACCGCGGTCAGCCAATAAAACAAGGGCGGCTTGTGGAAATACGGCAGCCCATTCAGCGTCGGTGTCAGCCAGTCACCCGAGCGCACCATTTCCCATGCCACGCCGACGTAGCGGCCTTCGTCGGGTAAGGACAGGGGCCTAATCCAGGCGCCGAGCATGACCCATGCAAACAGCAGTAGGGTGGCCAGCCCAGGACGATCAAGCGCATGGGTAGCGCGGATGAAGAATGACGCTGACGCAACGGATGGCGTGGGTGGCGAGTCGGGGTGGGATTGGGACATGAAGGAACAGGCGGTTCGGGCCGCCTGGCATCGGAGGCATGGCAGGCGAAAGCCGAGATTATAAACGTGCTTCCGGCCGCCGGCGCCCGATTTTGAGTGGCTGTTTTGAGCTACCCCCGGCCCCGGGTTTAAAGATCATCGTGGGATAATCTTTCCACTATTTCGTAGCCCTACAACTTGTTAAAAGCTTATGCGACCACTCGATGGCATCACAGTACTCACGCTAGAGCATGCAATTGCAGCCCCATTCTGTACACGTCAACTCGCAGATCTTGGTGCGCGGGTGATCAAGGTTGAGCGCCCGGGCGTCGGTGATTTTGCGCGTGACTATGATGACCGTGTCAATGGCCTAGCCTCTCATTTCGTTTGGACCAACCGCTCCAAAGAGAGCATTACGTTAGATATCAAGCAAGCCGCTGCGCGCGAGGTACTCGAGCAACTACTCAGCGATGTTGATGTGCTTGTACAAAACCTTGCGCCTGGTGCAGCAGCGCGTTTGGGGCTCTCCTATGACGCGCTAGCGGCCAAGTACCCGCAATTGATTGTGTGCGATATCTCGGGGTATGGCGTTGATGGGCCGTACCGCGATAAAAAAGCCTACGACTTACTGATTCAAAGCGAATCGGGGTTCTTGTCCGTCACCGGGACGCCAGACGAACCGACCAAGGCCGGTGTATCGATTGCCGATATAGCCGCTGGCATGTATGCCTACACCAATATTCTGGCCGCGCTAATTCAACGCGGTCGAACCGGTCGCGGATGCGCGATTGATATCTCGATGCTTGAGAGCATGGCGGAGTGGATGAGTTTCCCGATGTACTACACCTACCAGGGTGCGCCAGCACCGGCGCGTGCGGGGGCCTCGCATGCCACCATCTACCCTTACGGGCCATTTCCTGCGGGTGACGGCAAGATCGTGATGTTGGGTTTGCAGAATGAACGCGAGTGGGCTCAGTTCTGCGAAAAAGTTATGCTGCAACCCGCGCTGGCAAAAGACCCGCGATTTGCCTCTACCGCGCTGCGCAGTGCGGCTCGGCGTGAACTGTATGCATTGATCTGCGAGGTGTTCAGTACACTCAGTGCCGAGCAAGTAATTGAAAGGTTGGATGAAGCGCAGATTGCGAATGCAATGCTGAATGACATGCAAGGCCTTTGGCAGCATGCACAGCTCCGCGCGCGTGAGCGTTGGGTTGAGGTGATGACGCCAACCGGATCCATGCCGGCACTGAAGCCGCCGGGCTCAGGAAGCGCCTGGAGTCCGCGCATGGACCCGATACCAGCACTGGGGCAGCACACCACCGATATTTTGCGTGACCTTGGCTATGACGATGGCCAGATTGCTGCGCTGAGATCTGCTGGAGCCATTTAAAAGTCGCTGACCCCCTTTGGGGGCACCTACATTACACCGTGCTTGGCATCGCCTTGTCGATATCTAGACCCAGCTGGTCGGCGATTGCACGCCACTCGGCATCGGTCTTTTGTCCGGCAAATAACTCGCTTAGTGCGATGTAGCAGATCCAACGCGCATCGACCTCAAAAAAATCACGTAATGCAGCGCGTGTATCACTACGGCCAAAACCATCGGTGCCGAGCGTGACATACGGCGCTGGTACATAGGCACGCTCACTTTCTGCAACCGTGCGTACGTAATCCGATACCGCAATCACTGGCGCATTCGATTCGCCGAGCTGTTGGGTAACCCAGGGCAGCGCATCGGATTGTTTCAATCGACGCGCTCGCTCACAGGCGATGCCGTCACGAGCCAGTTCAGAAAAACTAGTCACGCTCCAAACTTCAGCTTGAATGCCGAAGTGCTCTTGCAGTAGCGCCGCCGCAGCGATTGTCTCTTTCAACAACGGACCAGCACCGAGCAGACGCAGTTGCGGCGTGTCGCAGGCTTGGATTCGATGCAGGCCTCGCAAAATACCCTCGCGCGACTCGGGCGGCATGCTGGGTTGCGCCTCGTTTTCATTGGTGACAGTGATGTAGTAAAAAACATCTTCCTGCTGGGTCAGCATGCGGCGCATCCCGTCATCGACAATCACGGCAAGTTCATAGGCATAGGCAGGGTCGTAGGCAATACAGTTGGGGATGGTTGCGGCGACCACATGGCTGCTGCCGTCTTGGTGCTGCAAGCCCTCGCCACCCAGTGTGGTGCGACCCGACGTAGCACCGATCAAGAAGCCACGAGCGCGTTGGTCTGCGGCAGCCCAGATCAAATCACCGATGCGCTGGAAGCCGAACATCGAGTAGTAGATATAAAACGGCAGCATCGGTAGACCATGCACTGCGTA
>JBIKUP010000168.1:0-4406 GCA_044347535.1 Burkholderiaceae bacterium | reverse complement strand
CCTATCTGGGGTTCAGTGATTCTGGTCGAAGACGTGCACGGTAACGAAGGAGTCTTCAAGTCTACCCACAACTCCACTGCAAAGTACACTCAAGCATGGCAAGCTATCGAGTCTGAGCACCAGGACTCTTATGGCTACAGTAGTAAGCTGACGACCAGTATAAAAACAAGTGCAGCCGGCGTGGTGACCTATGTTCAACACTATCAGTTGACGTATCCAGATGGCACCTTGTATCAGTCCACTACTGAGTACAACGCGCAGTGGTCGCCTTTGTTGGACGGTCAGCCGGTCGAGCAGTTATCCACTTTGTGGAAGACGCCGGAAGTTGCGAGCGCTCCCGTATCCGAAATCGTGCCAGTGACAGAGAAAACCGCAGTCGATGAGTTTAAAGAGGCTGCGAAGTCATCTTCTGATGTTGTTTCAGATCTGGTAGTAACAGGCGTTAAAGGCCAACAGGATAAGTTGAGGGGTACCGATGGTGATGATGTTTTCATGGTTAACGATAAGGCCGACAGCATAATCTATGGTCAGTCAGGTGATTCAGACTTTGTCATGACTCAGGACTTCAGCCTGAGCCTGCGCTTGAAGACTTGGGATGGTATTGAAAACGCGATGCTAGTCGGCTCAGCAGACCTGAACCTCACCGGTGATACTGGCCCCAATGTTTTGTCTGGTAATGGCGGGAACAACATTTTAGGTGGTGCGGCTGGAGCCGATACACTTTTCGGCGGAGGTGGGGCAGATACCTTTGTAGTGACGAACGATAAAACTTTCGATCAAATAATTGATTTTGTATCGGGCGAGGACAAAATCGCTTTATCAGGCCGCGCGTTCAGGTCGCTCTTCATTTCAGGTAACCAATTGAAAGAAGGCGTTTTGGGAGAAAAATTGAAGCTCGATGTGGACGGTGGGCTTTGGTTTGATTCTGATGGAAGCGGTCGCAAAGCTGCTGTTAAGATCGCCACAATCGGCGTTACGGCCAGCTTGGAAATGGATGACTTTGTTTTCTTGGCATAAAGACTTTGCAAGTTTTTATGCAATCGTCATAAGCATCCAACTACGGGGAGCTGCTAGCTGTTAGGTCAGACGCAAGTGGTCCATCGGCGCAACTGCAAACCACTCAGCGCCAAGCCGTGCCGCCCATCTCACCGCATGAGGTACGGCAGACTCCAGGCTACTGTTGGGCATTGAAAACACAAGGTTTTCAAAAAAGCATCGCTCCTCCTAAGCTTCAGTTCGCACGTTCGAATCGTGCTGGGAAGGCCAATCCTTTGGTTGTACTGACGCGACCAAATCTCTAGATTCAAGTAGCGGTGGGTATTTGAGAAAAAGCTTTGCCCTCTTGTCAAAAAAATAGCTTAACCGCTTCCCACTCCCTCGGGTAAGTCGCTTTCCGTGAAGCGCCCCCCTCCCGCCAGATGCCAGTCTTGGCTGTTACATCATTCCTCGTAAAAAATCCTCTCAAATACCCTCAAGGGCAGCCCACAAATACTTTCTCGCCTGTAATAATGTGCATAGAATCATGTCCAAAATGTGATTCTAATCATTGCAAAAATAATAAAACCTCCAACCGGAGAGGCTATGGAGATCGGTGAGAAACTTGCAAAGCAGCGCAGGCAGCTGGGGCTAGCGGTCGAGGATATCGCGTCATCCACGGGCATGAGTGTTCGGCAGGTGTTAGCGATTGAGTCCGGTGCTGAGCAGTTTGCCTCGGCTGCTGAAATGAGTCGAATGATTCGACTGTACGCGCGCAAGTTGGGCGTTCTCGTCGAGCCTGATCCGGTGGCACTTGCCTCGCGCAGGCTTGATCCCGACGTGGTGGCGCCGGCGCTTATTCCCCGTTTCCTGTTAAAGCAAGAAGCAAGTCGTCCCGACTAAGCTTTTGCCATATCGCGTTGCCTGCCGGTTCGATGAGGTCTTAGGCTTCGTTATTTGGTTCATCGTTCGCAGCATCTTCAGTCATTGATTCGTTGGAAGCACCGTCATGCGGCGTCCTATTCGATCCGTTATCACGATACAAGACGAGCGCGAAGCAGTGCGTCATGCGCGCGGCCATATAGGGGTGATTGATGATGACCCATCTGTTCGCGGCGCAGTCGCCGCCATGCTGCGGCATGAAGGTTATGCAGTCACCGAGTTTGCGTCCGCGGCCGAGTTTATTGCGTTTGAAGACAAGGCTGACCCGATGTTTCCGGGGCCGCGCTGCCTGCTGCTCGACGTGAAGATGCCGACTGCCTCCGGGATTGACCTGCAGCGAGCGCTGCTGGATCGTGGATCGAATCTCCCGATTGTCTTCATGAGCGGCGGTAGTAGCGCTGGTGAAGCGGTGCAGGCAATGAAAGCTGGGGCGCTGGATTTCCTGATAAAGCCTTTTGACGATAAGCAACTCATCGACTCGGTCGACAAGGCCTTGTTGCGAAGCTCGACAGATCGCCGAAACTTTTTATCATCCGCCGATATCGCGACCCGCCATGCGTCCCTTTCAGCACGAGAGTCGCAGATTGCACGACTGGTATCTCAAGGCTACATGAACCAGCAGATTGCCGATCAGCTTGGAATTGCCGAGCGGACGGTCAAATTGCACCGTATGCACATGATGCGCAAAATGGGCGCGGGAAATGTTATCGAATTAGTACGCATGTTAGATGCCATGCATTGAGTTACCCTCGAGGGCTATAGTGAATTTTCGCCGGCGAAGCTATCTTTCACCGTCGGGCGGCAAATTCCACGTATCCTTGCCGACCGACACCACGAAATAATAAAAATGGAGTGTCCTGCATGACCCGAAGTTCGAATGCGCTGAGCGATTCCCTCTCTGAGATCGCACCACCAAGTTTTCATGGCCGTTCGGAAGCTATCGCCGAAATCTCTCGCAAATGGTTGGCAGGTATCGATCCGACTCAATTTCAGGCCTGCCATGAGTACTTGTTAGCAGTGCGCCTTGCGCGTCACATGACGAAGACCGATGTGGTAACTGCCAGCATGGTCGATGGTGATCCTGCGTCCGGCGTGTCGCTGCCGACCGTCTCAAAAATCGAGAGCGGCACGTACGGTGAGCCCGGTTTTCGCACCATGATCAGGCTGGCACGTGGCTATGGCATCAGTGTCAGTTCGCTAGAACGGTTTTTCGTGTGAGTGTCCCTTTCGAATCAGGCGGACGCCAGCGTCCGGTCGATGTCAGTGTCGATGACTCTGAAGATCTTCCTATCGATGGCACGCGGCTAAAGCAAGAGCGTATTGAGCGAGGCATCTCGGTCAATGATGCGGCGCGCATGGCGACATTGTCGCGCGAGCAAATCGAGCAAATCGAAGGTGGTGGCCTGCGCGCGTTCTATGGCGCGCGCCACAAGCGACTCGCAGCACGCAAGTATGCCGATGTCTTTGATATTGATCTTTCTGAGTTGTTGCCCCAAGCGTCTGCGCCCTCAGAGATACACGGCATAGTCGCTGATCCGATTCAAGTCCCTTACAGCCCGCCACCCGCACCTGCTGCAGAGGGCAGCAGGGGTGTGATGGCGCAAACTAATGCTAGATCAAATTTTGAATCACGCCGACTGCCACTCGTGGCAGTGATTCTTGTTGCGCTGGTGTTAACCTTTTCAATCTTGCGCGGGTTGACCCCACCGCCCAAACCGGTGACAGAGCCGATTCCCGAGCCTGTTGCCGAATCCGCGGCACCGATTGAACCAGCGCCGGCATCACCCGAGCAAGCCACGCCCGCGTCAGCTACTGCGCCAGCGCCCGCACCTGTGCCGAGCGAAACAGCTACTGTAAGCACTTCAGACTCAGCGACCGTGGCAGTGGCCCCTGCAGCAGCAAGCGATGCCAAAGCGGAAGAGGGCCCGGACCCTTGCGCAGTCGCAGCGGGTGGTGAGATTCCGCGCTGGGCGCCAACCCAAGTTCGGGCCACCTATACGCGTTTGTATTTGGGCAGTTATACCGAGTCGACGCTGTGCGTGGTCGACGCGACTGGCATCGCCAAGCCGCTGAAGCTGAAAGCCGGGGGTACTGCCAACGTCTCAGGCAAGCCGCCGTACACCATTCACTCAACCCAATTACCCAAACTTCAAATTTATCTCCAAGGTTTGAAGGTCAAGGTACCCGCTGGCGCAGTGTCCATACAACTGTTTACTACGCAGTCGCTACTGCCGCCAGATCCAGAAAAGGCGGCAGCAAACGACGGGCAGTAGGCGATCATCAAAGAGGCAGCCATCCACACCGGCTGATCAGCATTGCCGTACTTTCATCCACAAACCGTGATCCTCATGATCTGCGTGGTCTATTTGGTCATGCACGCAGTGATCTGGTTCGCCTTGTCAGAGCAGCGCAATGCACAGGTCAGATTGTGGTGCCTGTCCGGGCTATTAAGTGGTCTCGCGGTAGTGCCCCTGTCTATGCGCGGTGTG
>JBIKUP010000167.1:0-4409 GCA_044347535.1 Burkholderiaceae bacterium | reverse complement strand
ATTTCACGCTTCAAGATCAACACCGGTGGTGAGGTGATTACCTATGCCGGTGGCTATGTTTAAAGTCGCGAGGTGCTATCAACTACGCCAGCGACAGTTTGTGGAGACTACCGAAGCCCCCAGCAACACCAACGGCATTTGGTTAGAGGCGTTTATTTAAAAGGTGCGCGATAGAGCCACACCGGCTTTCCATCGACATTGTTCAACTGTGCAGTCGGCTTCAATTCTTCCGCCAAAAACTCAAGACTGACCAACCAACACCCAGAACGCAGCTCTGCCCTTGCCTTCTCGACAGCGCGTGGCATGGTCTCGGGTCGCTGAAACAAATACACCATGTCGTACTGCGACCAATCGGTTTTCCACATATCGCCTTGGGTAATGCGCGCCCACGGACAGCGCAGCGCGGTGAGGCCACGCAGCGGCCAACTCCATTCCACACCAAACAAAGACGCTGCTGGGTAAGCCGCGCGCAAAGCGATCAAACCATCGCCTAGCCCACAACCGGCATCAAGAATGCGTGCGCCATTCGCCAACGGTGCACGCTCGGCCAAACCGATCAGCGCGGACGAAGGCGTTGGAAACAACGGCGCATCACGCCAGGCGTTCACCGGATAAATAATCGCCACCAGCAGCAAAGGCAGCAACCACGCCCATGCTGGCAGCGCGACGCTGCCGGAGATCAGTAATGACAGCGGAAACCCAGCCGCGATCGCAAGGCGCCGCCAGAAAGTTGAAGCGAATACCGACAGCATGGCGCCGGCGAGTGTAGCGATCGACAAAGACAGCCACACTGCGACATCCAGCCGCAGCAAAACGCCGTATAGCACCCAGCTTCCGGCCCATGCCAGCAGGGCCGGTAACGGCCATCGAAAAAAGGACAAGACGGAACTCACGCGCGAATTATAGGCTGCCGTTAGAATGCGGACTTTCAGCGCCTGCTTGGTTGATCCGTTGGTGATAGCCGCCGACCCAACGAGACAAGCGTGCATTCTGATCCCTTAGCTAGTCACTTGAAAGGATAGACCCATGAAAGTGAAACAAATCCTCACCGGTGTTGAGTTGGTGATTGCTGATCTCGAAGTTGAATTAAATGGCGAGTTGCGTGCATCGCATACCCTTTGCGCGCTGCTCAAAGATGACCAAGGCAAGGAATTGGTTATCCCCCTAAACACCCCGGATGGCCGCCCGATTTTCATGAATCCGGAGAACGCCATCGCCGAAGGCTCAGTGAATCATTAAGCAGCGCAGCGATCGATGTACATACTCACCGACACATTCAAACGGTTTTTCGAATCCGAAAAAACCAGTGGCCTGATATTGATCGCTTGCACAGCACTCAGTCTGGTGCTGGCGAACTCGACGCTGGGGCCGACGTGGCTCGCGATCTGGAATACCGATATCGCCGGGCTCAGCCTAGGGCACTGGATCAATGACGGGCTGATGGCGATATTTTTCTTGTTGATCGGGCTCGAACTCGAGCGCGAGTTGTATGTCGGTGAGTTAAGTAGTTTTCGCAACGCGCTACTGCCAGTGATCGCTGCCTTCGGTGGTATGGCGGCGCCTGCACTGATTCATTTCGTCTTCAATACTGGCCTGCCAACGCAAGCCGGCATCGGCATCCCGATGGCGACGGATATTGCTTTCGCCCTCGGTGCCTTGGCCTTGCTGGGCACCCGCGTACCGCCCGCGCTCAAGGTATTCGTGGTGGCGTTTGCTGTTATTGATGATCTGGGTGCGATTGTTTTGATTGCGTTGTTCTATAGCGGTGACCTGTCGATGACGCATTTAGCGGGCGGCCTTGCTGTCTGGGTGACGCTATTGCTATTGAATCGCTACGGACGGGTGCAAGCACTACCGGTATATCTACTAGGTGGTGTTGTGATGTGGGTTCTGATGCTGAAATCCGGTGTGCACGCGACTATTGCTGGTGTGATGCTGGCGTTCGCGATTCCGTTTTGGTCACGCGGCGAAGGTCAGCCCTCGCCCTCTCATCGACTGGAAAACGCGCTGCACAAGCCGGTAGCATTCCTGATACTGCCTTTATTTGCATTGGCGAACACCGGCGTCATCCTCGATGCTTCGCTACTCTCTTCTTTAGTGGAGCCGAATAGTCTCGGCATCATCGGTGGTCTGGTACTAGGCAAGCCCGTTGGCATACTGCTATGCGCAGTGCTCGCCTTGTGGCTAGGCTGGTGCATGCTGCCGGAAGATTTGAACTGGCGACATTTGCTAGGCGCCGGCATGTTGGGCGGCATCGGATTCACCATGTCAATCTTTATCACCAACCTTGCGTTCAGCTCGCAACCCGAGATGATTGATGCCTCAAAGCTTGCGGTGTTTGGCGGATCGCTATTGGCCGGCGTGTTAGGTTCGATTTGGTTGGCGTGGGTCGGCAAGCGCAGCAGCGATGAGGTCTGACGCGAGCGATGCCTCGATGATTCATTGAATCGACTCTTTGTTGATTCAATGATTAAGCGCCTGTAAGGCTCGACGCTTGGTCGTTTAGTCGCCTAGTCGCTTACTCGAATCACAGAAAACGGTCGAGTAGCTTTCTTGATCCGCGATCGAGCGCACGGATGTCATGCACACGGTAGGTAACGCCATGGCTATCCGTGATGATGAGTCCACCGTCGCGCAGCCGACGAATATCCTCTTCGCCCTTCAGCACAAAGCTGTTCAAGCCACGATCGGTCGTCACCGTCCAGGTACTGGGTGTCGCAAACGTACTAACGTCGACTAGCCGATTAATGACAGGCAAAAACTCGCGCTGCGCGATCTCTTGCTCGATCATGGCGCGGGTTTCAGCATCCAAAATACTGAGTTGATTAATGAAGACCAGCTCATGCCCATCGGTGCTGAGCAACGAGACTTGCTCGCCCGGCGCGTCGATTGGAAAGGCTTGCGCCGGTACGACACCAACATGCACCTCGCCTGCCTCATCGGTAAAGTTGAGTCGGCCATAGCTATCCCGACGCAGCCGGTGTGCTACCGGCATCCAGGCCTTGCCGCTGGATTCATCGATCATGCGGCCCCCGCTTTTGCCAAAGGAATCCGCAGCGGGTCTGGTGTTTCATCTTCGGTGTCGACGTTACGTGCCTGCGCCTCGTACAAGCGCCAGTAGGCACCTTGCTGGGCTATCAACTCATCATGCGAGCCGATCTCGACCACCTCGCCACGCTCAAGCACAATCAATCGATCGGCTCGGCGCAATGTCGATAAGCGGTGCGCAATCGCAATCGTGGTTCGGCCTTGAACCAGGTTATCGAGTGCTTTTTGAATTTCTTTTTCAGTCGCGGTATCAACTGACGAGGTGGCTTCATCCAGCATCAGGATATGCGGATTAATCAGTAGCGCACGCGCAATTGAAATACGCTGCCGCTCACCACCGGAAAGCCCCTGCCCACGCTCACCCACAATCGAATCGTAGCCATGCCGTAGCCGCAGGATGAACTCGTGCGCATGCGCGGCCCGCGCGGCGGCGATGACCTCGGCGCGCGTTGCATCTGGCTTGCCGTAAGAGATGTTCTCGGCAATCGTGCCGTGAAACAGGAAAGGCTCTTGCAGTACCAAGCCGATGTGACGACGATAGTCAGCCACCGAGAAGCGACGTAAATCAACGCCATCGACGGTAATCGCGCCGTCGGTGACATCGTAGAAACGGCAGATCAGGTTAACCAGCGTGCTCTTACCGGAGCCGCTATGGCCCACCAGACCGATCATTTCGCCCTGACGAATCTCGAGATTAATCCCCTTCAAAATTCGACGGCTACCATAGCGGAAACCGACATCGCGCAGCGCGATCGTGCCGGGCGCATTTGCTACTGGCACCGGGTTCGCAGGCTCAGGCACGCTTGAGCTGTGGTCAAGAATATCGAAAATACGCTTCGCACCCGCCGCTGCTTTTTGCGTATGCGACACGATGCGGCTCATAGTATCCAAGCGACCGTAGAAACGACCAATGTATGCAATGAACGCCACCAGCACGCCTACCGTCACACCGTGGTGAATCACTAGCCAAATACCAAAACCCCAAACGATCAGTAGCCCGACCTCAGTCAGCATGGTGACCGTCGGTGCAAACAAGCTCCATGTGCGGTTCAGCTTGTCATTGACCGCGAGGTTATGCATGTTCGCTTCGCGAAAGCGTTGCGACTCACGGCCCTCTTGTGCAAAGGCTTTCACGACGCGAATACCGGGGATGGTGTCCGCGAGTACGTTCGTCACATCACCCCAGATACGGTCGATTTTTTCAAAGCCGGTACGCAAGCGGTCGCGTACCGAATGGATCAACCACATGATCAATGGTAGCGGCAGTAGCGTGACCACCGTCAGCCAAGGATTGATCGTAAACAGCACCACAGTGGTCATCGCCAGCAGCAGCACATCGGTTGCAAAATCCAGTGCGTGCA
>JBIKUP010000166.1:0-4413 GCA_044347535.1 Burkholderiaceae bacterium | reverse complement strand
TTTTTGGAGATGGCATCACGTGGATGCGTATTACAGCGACTGCTTTGTGCTGCCACTGCCCGCGGGACATCGCTTCCCGATGGCCAAGTACCGCATGTTGCGCGATTTGGCAGTCGCCCAGATACCCACGCTTCAATGTCATGAAGCGCCCAGCACCAGTGATGGCGTACTCGCGCTGGCGCATCATCCGCATTACATCCATCGAGTCACCAGCGGTGCCTTGTCATCTGATGAGCAACGCGCCATTGGCTTTCCTTGGTCCGAGGCGATGGTGGAGCGTTCACGTCGCTCGTCGGGTGCCACGATTGCTGCATGCCGCTCAGCATTGCAGCATGGCGTTTCTGTGAATCTAGCGGGTGGTACGCACCACGCACACGCCGACTTTGGGCAAGGATTTTGTGTATTCAATGATGCGGCCATCGCGGCACGATTGATGCAGGCCGAGCGGCGCGTTACGCGCGTCGCCATCGTAGACCTTGACGTGCATCAGGGTGATGGTACGGCGTCGATACTTGCCAATGACGATGCGGTCTTCACGCTGTCTATGCATGGGGAAAACAACTACCCCTTCGCCAAGGCCCGTAGCGATCTGGATATCGCGCTTCCCGATGGTGCCGACGACCAGTACTACCTTGCGCAGCTGGATCTTGCGCTGGAAACGCTGTTTGCACGCTTTGACCCTCAATTGATTATCTATTTGGCGGGTGCTGATCCGTATGAAGGTGATCGTCTGGGTCGGCTGGGGCTGACGATGGATGGATTAGCCCAGCGTGACCGTACGGTGCTCGACGCCGCTAAAGCGCGTGGCTTGCCAGTGGCGATTGCCATGGCCGGTGGTTATGGGCACAACATCGATGAAACGGTGGCGATTCATTTGCAAACACTGCGTATCGCAAGCGAATATCTGATTAAGCAGCCCGCAAGCCTGATTGAGTGACCCCATTACAATAATGGCGTACCTTAATTTTTACTCTCCATTGATAGCGCTCGAAATTATGTTGGGCGTTGTCGAAATCGACCAACCATTAGATGGCATTTGCGTCGTTCCATACTGCCCAAACTACTAAGCAAATAACCATGATTCAGACACCTACCCAAAAAACGGTCGACGAAGTGATTCGTTCGCGTCATTCGATTCGCGCTTTTTTGCCGACACCAGTGGCGCAAGACGATATCGAGGCTATCTTGGAGGTTGCCGCACGCGCACCTTCGGGCTCGAATACGCAACCATGGCGCGTGTACGTAGTGACGGGGGCAGCGCGTGATCGTCTCGCACAGAACATTGTCGAGGCCTATGTCGACCCGACGCAGAACGCAGCGCATACAGAGGAGTATCCGTACTATCCCAGACAGTGGGTATCACCTTACATTGAGCGCCGCCGGAAGGTGGGTTGGGATTTATACGCCCTGCTCGGTCTAACGCGTGACAATAAATCGGGTATGCAAGCCCAGCACGCACGTAACTTTGCTTTCTTTGATGCGCCGGTCGGTCTTATATTCACGATCGACCGGGTAATGGATCAGGGCTCGTGGCTTGATTACGGCATGTTCTTGCAAACGATCATGATCGCAGCGCGCGCCCGCGGGCTTGATACCTGTCCGCAGGCAGCATTCACGCAGTTTCATCGGCTGATCAGCGAAACCTTGGCGATCCCGGCCGAGCAGCAGGTGGTGTGCGGCATGGCGCTCGGTTACGCCGACCCGGCCAAGGCCGAAAATAGTCTGATAACCGAGCGCGCAACCGTTGCTGAATTTGCTACATTTATGGGCTGACACTTGCGCGGCTAAAATCCTTTAGGCGTAATAGGGCGTAATAAAGCCGTTTAATTAGCGCTTATAAGCCCCTCATTTACTTGCCTATTTTTACGAATTTGCTAAACTGCAAGCCTCTTTTCGCACCAAATCGGGGTTTGAAATGCGTGTTTTTTCGCTAAAAGTACTGATGTTGACGCTGGTTGCTGCGGTCGCGCTGCCTGTGTCTCATGCGGCTTCCTCCCCGAATCGGACCCCGAACGCCGACGCGAAAAAGAAAGTGGTGCAGGCGCGTGGTGCCAAGGCTAAGCGTAACCCGCGTGAAACCCGAGAGGCGCGCGAGCACCTTAGGCGTCAAATGGCACTGGAAGGTGGCGGTGTTCAAAAGTCCTCTGCCAAGCGCCGTGGTGCTTATCAAAAAGTAGCGTTTGCATCGGCATTGGCTGGTGTGCCGCCGGTACTGACTGCAGGCGACCTTGCCGGCCTCAACCTCACCCCGAACCCCTTGGCACTGAGCTCTAACGTCGCGCTGGTGATGGATCAAACGACCAATGAAGTCTTGTTCGAGAAAAACGCGACTATCCCTTTGCCGATTGCCTCGATTACCAAGCTGATGACAAGTCTGGTGGTGGTCGAAGCAGGGCAAGATCTGGATGAGTTGCTGACCGTGACCGAAGAAGATGTCGACCGCGAGAAATTTACCCACTCACGTCTCCGCGTTGGCGCACAACTCTCGCGCGCGAATATGCTGCATATCGCCTTGATGAGCTCGGAGAACCGCGCTGCTGCTGCACTGGGTCGTAGTTATCCGGGTGGTATCCGTGCCTTTGTTGCGGCGATGAATACCCGCGCGCGCGAACTCGGCATGGATAGCTCGCAGTTCAGCGATTCCACCGGTTTGAACAGCTCGAATGTATCCAGTGCGCGTGATCTCGCAAAACTCGTGGTTGCTGCTTACCAGCACCCGCTGATTCGTCAGTACTCAACCGATAGCCGTTACGCAGTTGATCCGGGCGGTCGCACGCTGGAATATCGCAACTCCAATGGTCTGATCGAGAGCTCTGATTGGGAGATCGGTCTGCAGAAGACGGGGTATATCTCTGAGGCGGGTCGCTGCCTCGTGATGCATGTCCATGTGTCGGGTCGTCCGTTCGTGATGATCTTCCTCGACTCCAAGAGCAAGCAGGCCCGCTTGGCAGACGCCAGTCGCATTCGCAAATGGTTGGAATCACGCGGGGCTTCGGTGGTGTCCGAACGTCGCTCAAACCGCAGCTAACTCTGACTAATTGCTGCTAATTAGCAGCGTAAAACAAAAAAGCGACCCATCTGGCCGCTTTTTTATTGGTATTTCTGCCCGGGTCAGACGCTCTCGATTGCCTGATAACCGAGCACATTCGAGATGCTGCTCGCGGTAGTGATCAGATCATCCAGCCACTCATCCTGTAGACGATCAACTGGGGCAGAGATCGACAAGCCAGCAACCAATCGCCCCGAATCGTCGCGGATGCCTGCTGCCATACAGCGCACACCGAGTTCAAGTTCTTCATTGTCACGCGCATAGCCACGCGCGCGCACCAGTGACAGCTCACGCTCCAGCTTGGCCAAATCGGTAATCGAGTTTTTGTTATGCCCCGCAAGACCGGTACGGGTCGCGTAGGCGCGCACGGCCTTGGCGTCGTCCACCGACAAGAATAATTTGCCTGTCGAGGTCAGGTGTAGTGGCGCGCGGCCACCGATGGCGCGCACCACCTGCATGCCAGAACGCTCGGAGAACGCGCGATCGATATAAACAATCTCGTCGCTTTGGCGCACCGAGAGGTTAACCGTCTGCTGGGTTTTACGATGGAGCGCCTGCATCCAGGGCAGAGCGGCTTCACGGACATTGAGTCGGCTCTTGACGATATTCCCCAACTCCAGCAATCGCATTCCGAGGCGGTAGCTGCCAGGCTCGGTCCGGTCGACGAAGCGCTTCGCGACCATGTCATTCAGGATGCGATGGGCGGTCGAGGGGTGTAAACCTGTAGCGCTCGACAGATCTTTCAGGCTGACCGGATCGGAGTGGTCAGCCAAGACGTCGAGCAGCGTGATCATGCGCTCGATGACCTGGATCGAGGTTTTGTCACTGCCGGAGCTGGGATCGGATTTCATGGTGGGTTGGTGTGATGCCGAATTACCTTATATCACAATGTGAAACGGTATTTCAAGTTTGGCCGCTGTTCGATCAATCCTTGGACCCCAACGAATTTATTTCATCACCCCACGCTGTTCTATTGACGACCCAGGCATCGGATAATCCGCGGTGTCAAAAAATGCAAGCTCGCTAGGGAAAAATGCGTATCGGATTGATGGTGACCTGCTTGGTCGACGTGATGCGTCCGGAGATCGGCTTGTCTGCGATCAAGTTACTGGAGGCCGCAGGTTGTGAGGCGGTGGTGCCGGAGGCGCAAACTTGCTGCGGGCAACCCGCATATAGTGCGGGCTATGCCAGTACCTTCCGGCAAAACTTTCCGCGAGATTTATCGCGATCATCAGCGTTCCTGAATTATGTCTGACACCGAACAACCGGTTAGCCAATTCAAGAGCAAGAGCGGGCTGCGGCGCGTGTTCGCCGCCTTCTTTTACTCGCTGGATGGATTTCGCGCAGCGTGGCGGCACGAGCAT
>JBIKUP010000165.1:0-4414 GCA_044347535.1 Burkholderiaceae bacterium | reverse complement strand
GAAGGTACCGGAGCAGTTCATCCGACTGGATTCAAGGACGCCGATTCGCATTGGCGCGCACACTTGGCGCGTAATTATCGGTACAGGACACTCGCCCGAGCACGCGGCGCTGTATTGCGAGTCGCTCAACTTGCTGATCTCCGGCGACATGCTGCTGCCAAAAATCTCGACCAATACTTCGGTATTCGCCATCGAGCCTGAATCCGACGCTGTGGGGCAGTTTCTTGAATCACTCCAGCAATTCAGCCCCTTGCCGGAGCAAACACTGGTGTTGCCGTCGCATGGCAAACCCTTTCTCGGCATTCGGCAGCGCGTGCGGCAATTGGAGGCACACCATGCCGAGAGGCTGGATGAAGTCCGGGAGGCGTGCAGTACCCCGCGCTCTGCGGCGGATATCGTGCCTCTGATGTTCAAGCGCGACCTCGACATGCACCAACTCACTTTCGCCATGGGCGAAGCACTCGCACATCTGCATCGATTATGGTTCGCCGGTGAATTGAGGCGCACGCACGATGACGATGGTGTAATTCGCTTCGTCACACAGCGCTAAAGACATCTACTAACAGCCGCTACCATGAAAACGCTCGGTTTGTAACCGAGCGTTTTCACGTTGGAGGGCTTGCCTCGCAGCCTCTATTCGCGATGTTTCGCATCGATTCACCGCGTTCGGCGCATTTTAGGAAAGCCCTTTAATCTGCGCTGCAACAAATCCTCTCAAAAACTCTATCGAGCGGGCGCAACGCCTTTTTAACATCTCAACAAGTTTTGTTTGTTAACAAATAATCGCCATCATTAGGACTGACTATTACACGGCCGCATGGAATAGTGTGAGCCATGAAAAATAGTTGTGCCCCATGAATTCGACACAAGAACGCTTGGCATTCAGCGAGAGGCTGCAACAAGCGCTGCGTAATGCCGAGTACTCGCCGCATAGCCCAACCCAGCTGGCTCGGGAATTCAATGGGCGTTTCAATGGCCACCCGGTCACCGTACACGCTGCGCGCAAGTGGCTGCAGGGTGAATCTATTCCGACGCAGGAAAAGCTACGCGCGCTAGCGGGATGGCTGGATGTGCCGGCGGATTGGCTGCGTTTCGGCAATGGCGACACCCGCAAGGGTGGCGGCGCGGATAGCAGCATGACGGATCAACGCGCCACCGCATTGCTAAATCAACTCGATGAGCACCATCGGCAGATCGGCTTGGATATGCTGCGGGCCTTGGTGCGCGCCTATAAAAAACGCTAAGCGCTTACTTCTTTTTAGCGACCAGCGCGTCCATCACAAGCAGGGTCGCGGCATTCAGTACTTCCTCCGGGGCGCCCCGCATACTCTGACCAACAATCGATGGCGAGGTCACGTACTGACCGTCGATCGCGACCGTCGGTACACCATCTATACGGAATGCTTCCTGTAGCTGTCGCACTCGGCCGACTTTACTCTGCACGCTGAAGGAATTAAACGTCTCGCCAAATTTTTTGTGGTCGATGCTTTGCTTTTCCATGAAAGCCATGATCTCGGGCTCGGTGTTCAGTTTCATGCGCCGCTGGTGAATCGCATCGAACACAACGGAGTGTAGGTCGAGCCGATTCATAGCTTCCAGCGCAAAGTAGAGCTTCTGCTGCGGAGCGAATGATTCGCGAAATCCAACCGGAATGCGCTTGAGCACGATGCGGTCACCCTGTTTTTTCGCCCATTCCGCGAGATGCGGTTCGAAGGCATGACAGTGCGGGCAGTTGTACCAAAAGAATTCGAGCACCTCGACCTTTTTGCCGGTGTCTGTCGGCTGCGGCTGCGACAACCGCTGATACTCGACACCCTCAACCGGAGCGTTCGGGGCGGCATTAGCGCCGACGGAGACCAAGCCCAGGCTGGCGATCAACAACAAGCGGTGCAACAGGCGCATGAAGCTTTCCTTTAGTGTGATTTATTTCGGGACGCGAACTACTGCTGCGTCAACACCATTGTCGGACAAACGTACGCGTGCCCGATTCATTCCCTCGACATCATCAAACGGCCCAACGCGCACGCGATACAACGTGCCCAATTCGGACTTGCGCTCGGCGATCGTCGCGGCAACACCCATTAGCGCTAGTCGCGCCTTCGTCGCCTCGGCATCCTGACGCTCGCGAAATGCGCCCGCCTGTAGATAGTAGGTGAAGCCGCCACCGCCTGCTGAAGAGGGCTCCGGCGCAGGACTTGTCGCGGGCTTTTCATTCTGCCGTGAAGTTGCCGGCGGGGTTGGCGCAGAGGCTGGTGGGCGCTTGGGCTCGACAGTCGCCGCAGGTGGTGCGGGCGGTGGTGCGGGCGGCGCGGCGCTGGTGTTAGAGGCAGTATCACGCGATTCGCGCGCATTACCTTGCAATGACTTATTCGGGTCACCCAAATCGCCGCTTGATTGCGAAGGCTTACCAATCTTGTCGATAAATGGCAGCGGCGTTTTCATGATGGTCATCGCAATACCCACAGCGATCAACAGACCAATAATCAAGCCAATAATCAAGCCTGCGGTGGTTCCGCCCTGCTGCCGGTAAACGCTGCGCCGAAAGTCCATACCTACATTCTCGCCGGCGTGGAAACACCGATTAGTGCCAAGCCATTGCGTAGCACCTGGCGCGTAGCCAGCAGCAATGCCAGCCGCGCATGCTTGAGTGCGGCGTCGTCAACCAGTACCCGCTCAGCGTTGTAATAGCTGTGTAGCTCGCCGGCCAACTCTCGCAAATAAAACGCGACCTGATGCGGGCCGAGTTCATCCGCCGCCTTCTTCAGAACCTCAGGGTATTCCGCCAACTTGGCTAACAGGCTGGCCTCTCGCGGCGAGCTTAGTGCAGACCAATCCGTGGTCTGTAACATCGCTTCATCGCCACCCCATTGCGTCAACACTGAGCATATACGCGCGTGTGCATACTGCACGTAGTAAACCGGGTTTTCGTCGGATTGCGCGAGCGCGAGATCCACGTCGAATACAAACTCGGTATCCGCTTTACGCGAGATGAGGAAGAAACGTACTGCGTCACGCCCACGGGTGAGATCACGCTGGCCTTCGGCATCTATTGCCTCACCCGCGGACCATTCAATCAGGTCGCGCAGTGTCACGTAAGAACCTGCGCGCTTAGAAATTTTTACCTCTTCACCGTTTCGCATCACGGTGACCATCTTGTGCAGCACATAGTCAGGGTAGCCGGCCGGAATACCCAGACCGACGGCCTGCAAGCCAGCGCGTACCCGCGCAATGGTGCCATGGTGGTCACTGCCTTGGATGTTGATTACTTTGTGAAAGCCACGCTGCCATTTGGTGATGTGATAGGCCACGTCAGGTACGAAGTAGGTGTACGTACCATCCGACTTCTTCATCACACGGTCTTTATCATCACCGTACTCTGTACTCTTGAGCCATAGCGCACCCTCTTGCTCATAGGTTTTGCCGGCCGCTTTGAGCGCGCTGACTGCGGCTTCAACCTTACCGTCGCTGTAAAGCGATGACTCAAGGTAGTAGTTATCGAAGCGCACACCAAAGGCTTGTAAATCCAGATCCTGTTCATGCCGCAAATAAGCAACGGCAAAGCGGCGTATTGATTCAATGTCGTTGATATCACCGCTGGCAGTAACGGGTTCGCCATCGGCTGCTGAAACGGTTTTTCGGGCGATGAAATCCGCTGCAATATCTGCGATGTAATCCCCGTTATAAGCAGACTCAGGCCAGTCGGCGTCGCCTGGCTTGCCGCCCTTGGCGCGCGCCTGTACTGATGAGGCGAGGGTAGCGATTTGTACACCTGCGTCGTTGTAATAGAACTCGCGCTGTACGGAATATCCCTGCGCCTCAAGCAAAGCGCAAATCGCGTCACCCAATGCCCCTTGCCGTCCATGGCCAACATGCAGCGGTCCGGTCGGATTAGCCGAAACAAACTCGACCAGCACTTTGCTGGCTGCCGCCAAGTTCGTGCGTCCGTAACATTGCGCATCCGCAAAGATGCGCCCCACCACAGCCTGCTTCGCCGTTAATGCGACACGCAGATTGATAAAGCCCGGGCCGGCGATATCAATCGACTCAATCAGACCGGCCCGAGATGGATGAGCCAGCACCGCGTCTGCGATTGACTGTGCCAACTCGCGCGGATTGCGTTTGAGTGGCTTAGCCAGTTGCATCGCCAAGTTGCAGGCCAGATCGCCGTGGGTCGGATCGCGCGGGCGCTCAAGGGTAATAACAGGCATCACGACATCGGTGCCGGCAATCAATGGCGCTACCGCTTCTGCGAATAAGTTGCTGACCTGTTCTTTGTGTTGCTGTTGCATGGAGAGTGCGCCGCGCGGACGCTATGTTGCAAGAGAAAGGCAAATTATAACGGGCGCTTAGTAGGCCTCGTGCAACGCCTGCGCTTAAAGCCCGATTTGCACCAGCGTAAGCATGCTGGTTATCA
>JBIKUP010000002.1:0-15727 GCA_044347535.1 Burkholderiaceae bacterium | reverse complement strand
AAGGGCATGGCGACACAAAACAGCTCAAACACTGAGCGTGAAGTTGGTCAGTTAAGCTTTTACCAGCCGGTGATCCAGCACGACATCAACATCGTTGACAATGTTTGCGGTGGCAAACTGGCCATGGGCAAAGCTTCTTCGGTCAACTAAGACCTACATGCAAAACGCCGCCTGATTTAATGGCGGCGTTTTTGTTTTTGGGGTGGACGTTGTGCTGCCCGCGAAAGCAAAATACTGCCCGAGTAATTTTCTGCTCGACTAGTTCGCGGGGCACTTATTGCTGGTGCTGATACTCCAGCAAGTGTGCCAGGTCTACATATTGAAGCGCATTGATATGCGTGCTTTCCAAGACCACGTTGGGTGCGACGCCGGCATCAAATGCCTCTTTCCATCGAAGTGCACACAGACACCAGCGGTCTCCTGCAACCAGCCCTGGAAACCGATATTCTGGGCGTGGCGTCGACAAATCATTACCGCGTTGGCGCGAGAATGTCAGAAACTCATCCGTCACCTCTGCGCAAATAACATGCGAACCTCTGTCAGTGGCATCAGTATTACAGCAGCCGTCACGGTAGTAGCCAGTCATCGGCTCTGTAGAACACACTTGCAGCGGCGTACCGAGTACATTGATGGCCATGACGCATTTTCCTTTATCGAGACATCACTATGAACAAACTGCTAAGACTATGGTTATTGTTGGTGTGTGTGGCGCTGCCCAATCTTCTACTCGCGCAGGAAAGTAGCTGGATCACCGACAAGAACGGTTGCAGGATAGCGAATCTAGCGCCACAAGATGGCGAAAGCGCAGATTGGAACGGCGCTTGCCGCCAAGGTCTTGCACACGGTAATGGTACGCTGACCTGGTCGATGTCTGGTGTGGTCACCGAAATTTACCAAGGCAGTATGGTCGATGGCTATGCCGAGGGTCAGGGAAAACTCTGGCGACGGGGTGGCGCCTACGTCGGTGAGTGGAAGCGCAGCATGCAACACGGTCGTGGCCGCTACGAGGATGAAGACGGCAGCTGGTACCAAGGTGAGTGGGCAGAAGGTGTGCCACACGGAGCCGGCAAAATGCGAACGCCGGATGGCCAAGTGTTGGAAGGCAACTGGATTCATGGCGATCTCGAAGCGCCCGACGCCATGCCCAACAGAACCTGACTCAGTCAGTCTATGTCGATCTAACTTAACCGCCTGAATTCAGTGCAAGCAACGCAGCCTAGCGATGTGTTTGTGATTGGCGCCGGCATCGTCGGCACCACGCTCGCGCTCAAGCTGCAAGAGCACGGCCGTGCTGTCACTTTGATCGATCGCGATCACCCAGGTGCTGCGACCAGCTTCGGTAACGCCGGGCTGATCGAGCGTTCGGCCGTATTTCCGTATGCATTTCCGCGCGACCTTCGCACCTTGCTGGCCTATGCACTGCAGCGATCCCCCGCAGCGCATTATCACTGGCAGGCCCTGCCATCCCTACTCCCTTATCTTGGTGCTTATTGGCAGCACTCATCTGCGCGTAATTATCCGGCCGCGATTATGGGTGCGCTGCCATTGATCGAGCACAGTTGGTCAGAACACGCACCGCTGATAGAAGCGGCTGGCGCAAGTGCATTAGTGAACCAACATGGATGGATTAAGGTTTGGCGCAGCGCGCGCGCTGAGCGTATCGCTCTGCGGCAAGCAGAACAAAGCCGCGACTATGGATTAAGCGTGCGAGTGTTGTCGAGTGCAGAGCTACGCGTGGCAGAACCCAACCTGAGTGCAGTCGCCCAAGGCGGTGTGCATTATCCGGATTCACGACAGATTCAAGACCCGTATGACCTCACGCTGGCTTACTTGAAGTTGTTCGAGCAACGTGGTGGCCGCTTTCTGAGAGGTGATGCTGAAACACTGATCGCCGATGGTGAAGGCTGGCAGATCAATACCAGCATTGGTAAGGTTCACACGGCGCAGGCTGCGATTGCATTGGGCCCATGGGGTGAGTCACTAGCACGTCGCCTAGGCTACCGTTTGAATATGGGCGTCAAGCGCGGCTACCACATGCATTTCGATAGCAGCACTGCATCGCTCTCGCATGTGGTGGTGGATGTAGACAACGGCTATGCGCTGGCACCCATGAAAAAAGGGATACGCCTGACCACGGGTGCCGAGTTCGCCCGACGCGATGCGCCATCCACCCCGGTCCAGCTCGAAACACTCGAGCCAATCGCGCGTCGCCTGCTGCCTATTGGTGCCCGCATGGAGGCCTCGCCTTGGCTAGGGGCGCGTCCCTGCACCGCAGACATGCTGCCCGTGATCGGCGCTGCGCCGGCGCATCGGGGCTTATGGTTCTGCTTTGGTCACGCGCATCACGGGCTGACGCAAGCTGCCTCAAGTGGTCGACTGCTGGCGGAGATGATCAGTGGCCGCGAGACGTATATCGACCCTAGGCCTTATCGGATAGAGCGGTTTTGATCGTGGCTCTCGGTGGTGAACGAGACTCGCAGAGCTTGTAATAGAGATCGTGGCGAAGATCGAAACCGGCGTCAAACAATCAACAGGGCGCCGAGCGAGATTTTATGTTGACCAATTCCGTTGGCGTATCATCCCCAATTAATGACTCGCCAAGGAGGTAGCGAGTAGTTAATCGCTATAACTCTGACAGCGTAGCAAGCGCCTACTGAAATAACTCATACTCATTATGAAGCAAACGATTGTTACCCTGGATATGGAAGGCGTACTGACGCCGGAAATCTGGATCGCTGTTGCCGAGAAAACAGGCATTGCCGAACTACGCCGAACAACGCGCGACGAGCCTGACTATGACAAGCTGATGAAGGGCAGGCTTGCGCTGCTCGACCAACACGGTCTTAAGCTGTCGGATATTCAGTCGGTAATTGCTACACTGCCCCTGCTCGATGGCGCAAAGTCATTCATGGACAAGCTGCGGGCCGAGTTTCAGGTCGTGATTCTGTCCGACACCTTCGAGCAATTCGCGTCGCACTTCATGCGTCAGCTAGGTATGCCGGCGC
Source organism: Burkholderiaceae bacterium (assembly GCA_044347535.1). Classification (GTDB taxonomy): domain Bacteria; phylum Pseudomonadota; class Gammaproteobacteria; order Burkholderiales; family Burkholderiaceae_D; genus Pernthalerella. Next base: position 12,722 of record JBIKUP010000002.1, on the reverse strand, counting down.
TACTGTGCCATACGCTGATTATCGAGAATGATCGAATCACTGACTACCGATTGCGCATACCCGATCAAAAACGCAAAGCCGTTGCTGCATTTAAAGACCTGAATTACCGAGTAATTGCTGCGGGTGACTCATTCAATGACACCACCATGCTGGCAGAAGCCGATGCCGGCTTCCTGTTTCATGCGCCACAGAATGTGATTGCACAATTTCCGCAATTTCAAGCGGTGGATGACTTCGACCATTTGCTGCACCTGATTCTGAATGCAGCGCAATCGAGTTAATCGCATCAACAAAATAGCGTCAGCCGTGTTTGTAGCAAATGGCCACCGACCTCGAGCATCTACCTTGATCATTGCGCTCCATTAATACGCACTACCCAAACAATCAAAATGACATTACCGGTGCCTGCTGATACCGCACTGTGGCGGCCACCTGCGCCACCGCTGCGATCGAACCTGCGCATTGGTTTGCAGTTGCTGCTTGGCCGCTCGCCGGATTTGTTATTCACCTTGCCCAAGGATTGCTACACCAAAGACGTTGTCAGCGTACCCGTTGGGAAACGCCCGGTATTCATCGTTAACCATCCGGAGACGCTTCGACGCTTGTTCAGCGAAGATCGGGAGTCTTACCCTAAAAGCGACCTGATGATCTCAACACTGGCGCCGCTGCTCGGTGACGGCGTGCTGCTGTCAGCCGGTAGGCGCTGGGAACACGACCGCAAGATGCTGGAACCCGCCTTCATGCAAATGCGGCTTGAAGCACTATTCCCGAAAATGCTAAGTGCAGTGCAAGACTGGATTGAGCGCTTAGATTCGCTGGCGAACGATCACGTAGTGAGCTTGGAGTCAGAACTCAGCCGTGTGACCGCCGACGTGATGTTCAGAATCTTGTTTTCACAAGCGATTGAAGGCGAAGCTGCGACAACGATTTACCATGCCTTCACACGCTTCCAGCACCATAGCCCGCAATTCAATCTGCGCGTTGTGCTGGCCAGTGATCCGGCGCGACCTGAACCGCTGTCGCCCGTATTGAAAGAAGAAGCAAGCAAGATTCGCGGCACCATCGAACAGTTGTTAATACAGCGTGAGACGCAGCTAGTCGAAGGCAAGGTTTTTTTCGACTTCACGCAGGCACTGATTGATACGCGGGATGCTGCAGGAAACGCGTTCTCGCGTAGTGAGCTAATCGATCAGCTTGCTGTATTTTTTCTGGCGGGTCATGAGACAACCGCGAGTGCACTCGCCTGGTGCTTTTTTGTTTTGTCGCAGCAGCCCTATTGGTTGTCGCAAGTGCAGTCTGAAATCGATCAGCAGCTCACCGACAAACCATTTGCCTACTCAGATTTCAAGCAAATGCCACTAACCCGTGCGGTTTTCCGGGAAAGCATGCGGCTCTATCCACCGGTAGCGTTTCTTACTCGACGCGCCATGCGTGAAGATCATTTCGGCAAGCTGCGCATTCCCAAAGATAGCTTCATCGTCGCCTCACCTTGGTTGGTGCATCGCCACCATCGGTTTTGGTCGCACGCTGATCGCTTCGATCCTTCACGATTTATCGACCAAGATAACGCCCCATTGGCCGGCAGCTATATGCCGTTCGGCTTAGGCCCGCGTGCCTGCACCGGTGCGATGATTGCGCAGCTTGAGGCAACGCTGATCTTGTGTGAAGTATTGCGTCGGTTCTTTGTTAAACCGATGAATCCAGAGCAGGTTTTCCCAGTGTCGCGGGTTAGCGTGCGCAGCGATTGCGGGATACCGGCACGTTTTGTTCAGCGCCGCTGATCAAAACATCGCATGATCACCAAGCTTGACCTGCTCTTTACCCGATATCAGCCGGTCATAGTATTCAAACAAAGTTTGCCTGCCGTACGATGGCGTGGCTTCGGCATCGTAACTCGCGCTAGCTTCATCCCATAGCAGCATCGATTCAGTCGCATAGTAGCGACCTATTTTGGCAAGCTCTGACTTGTCTCTGAGTGAGGGGATCAGGTAACCTGCTAACGACAAACTTTGGATAATCAAGTCCATCAGCGTGACTGGCACATGCCGGTAATGCGGTGTTATTCCTAGTTGTTTGAACAAGTACTCGCCCTGCTGTAGCGGCGTTATGGCGTTGCCCGGGCCGCCGACCGGCAAAACAGCATTATGTTTATCGGAGTCCGAGATGCAGCTGGCCATATAACCTGCCAGATCCTGGTCACTAATCGGCTTACAGGCAGTAAGCCGACCGTCACCAAACAGCAAAAAGGGTCTGCCCTCGCGCAAGCGTTTCAGTTGACCCGACAAAGATTTGAAAAACGCTGTCGGTCGCACGATGCTGTAACACAACCCGGATTCGATTAGTTCGCGCTCAAACGCGAGTTTGGCGTATTGAAACGCCAGCAGCGGCTTTTGTACACAAATGGCGGACAACAGCACAAATTGCCGAACACTTGCTTGGCAAGCCTGCCGCAATATGTCCGAGTGCATACCGTAGTCCACCTTCCATGCATCGGCAGGTGCACCGGTGCGAGAAGCCAAACAGGAAACAATCACCTCAATTTGGTTTTGTTTAAGTGACTCGGCGCTAGTGAATACCTGCAGGTCATTAACCAGAAATCGCAGATCGGTACCGGGCAGTAGCGTCTGGATTCGATCCTCACCCAGCCCACCCTTGAACCCGGCTGTTTTTCGCACCGGACAGATAACGTGGTAACCGCATTCGACCAACGCCTGTGCGACCGCCTGTCCGATGGTACCTGTGGCACCAAGGAGCAGTACCCGTATCATCGGAACAGATAGTGTGACGGCATAGCCAAGGGCGCGGTCGGCAGACGACCGTAGCGTAGCCTCACGCTTTCGCGTTGTACAGCACGCCTTTCAGGTCCTCGATCGAGTGCGCAACCCTCACAACCGCTTCGGACGGAATCTGTCGAACCACATCGCCACTCGACTTGTCAGTCACAGTGATGACGAAGGTGTTAATTCTGCGATCAACACCGAAGCGCAAGTTACGATTATCTGCCTGCATCTGACGATTGAGCTGATCCACTACTTGCTCGTACTGCTCCACCATTTTCTCAGCGTCAGTGGGCAACTCGGCGCGTGGCGAAGGCACATTGACTGGCGCCCGCGGCGGAGTCAGCATGCCCTGTACCTTGGCGGCCTTTAGCGCCTGCGGCGTCATACTGCTGGAGGGCGCCGGCAACGCCGGGACCTTGGCCAACGACGCGGCCGCCGGATTTACTGAAGGCTGATCGACTACGATATTCATTGTCCATGCTCCAGTGGTGCACGTGGCCAGCGGCTGGACATCGCGCAAATGGCTTCAGGAAGCTACTGCTCAAGTTTACCGCAATAAAAATCGAGTATCACCCCCGGGGAGGGAGATATCAAATTAGTAATTTTTACCCTTTTCAATCCGGCAAATACAATGTGAACGCAATACGACTGCATCCAATCAGAACAAGGACCTCCCTTCATGAAAATCGCCGTTGCCGGTGCCGGTTATGTCGGCTTATCCATTGGTGTACTGCTAGCGTCGCGGCATGAAGTCGTCATCCTAGATATCAACCCACAGCGGGTCAATGCTATCAACCGCAGGCACGCGCCGATCGACGATGCTGACATCGAGCAGTACCTGCGCGAACAAGCACTGAATCTACGCGCAACTCAAAACCCACAGGAGGCGTATTCAGATGCAGAGGTCGTGTTTGTTGCCACCCCAACTGATTACGACCCTAAGGCAAATTATTTTGATACGCAACATGTTGAAGCTGCTATTAATCAAATTCTTGCGACCAACCCAAACGCTCTAATGGTACTGAAGTCAACTGTACCGGTTGGCTACACTGCCAAAATTAGTGCTGAGTTAGGTATTGCTAACCTAATCTTCTCACCCGAGTTTTTACGTGAAGGTAAAGCATTACATGACAATCTTTACCCATCGCGCATTGTAGTTGGTGAATCTTCAGAACGCGGCCAAAAAATTGCTGATCTGCTCCAACAAGGTGCGCTGGCAAGAAATATTCCGGTGGTCCTCACCGGCAGCTCAGAGGCAGAGGCGATCAAGCTTTTTGCTAATACTTTTCTGGCAATGCGAGTTGCGTTTTTTAATGAGCTCGACTCATACGCCATGACTCACCAGCTCGATACCCGTCAAATTATTGAAGGCGTTTGCCTTGATCCGCGCATCGGCAACTACTACAACAATCCTTCTTTCGGCTACGGAGGCTACTGTCTTCCGAAAGATACAAAGCAATTACTAGCCAACTACCATAACGTACCGCATAACTTGATACGAGCGATCGTCGATTCCAACGCTACTCGCAAGGACTATATCGCAGAGCAGATTGTTCAGCGAAAACCGAAAATCGTTGGTATCTATCGGCTAGTCATGAAAGCAGGCTCGGATAACTTCCGAAGCTCGTCAATTCAGGGCATCATGAAGCGCATTAAGGCAAAAGGCATCGAGGTTATTGTTTTTGAGCCACTACTCAGCGAGTCTGATTTTTTCAATTCTCGCGTCATCAATAACCTTGACCAGTTTAAGCAGCTGGCTGATCTGATTATTACCAACCGGCAGGTTCCACAGCTCGCCGATGTGCAAGATAAGATCTACACGCGAGATTTATTCGGAGGCGATTGAGAATGAAGTTGATCGTGACGGGTTCTGCGGGCTTCATTGGCTCAACGGTTGCTTTACGGCTGCTGGCTCGTGGCGATACCGTGATTGGTATCGATAACCACAATGTTTACTATGACCCGCAGCTGAAGGCCGCACGTGTAGCGCGTCTTGAAACATACCCCAGTTATCGGCACTACCGAATTGATTTAGCAGACCGGGATGCGATCAACCAGTTATTCGCCGCAGAAAAACCTGCTCGCGTTGTTAATCTGGCAGCACAGGCAGGCGTACGCTACTCGATTGATCATCCTAATACCTATATTGAGGCTAATATCGTTGGCTTCCTGAATATCCTTGAAGCCTGCCGACACCACGCGGTGGAGCATTTGATCTTCGCGAGTAGCTCCAGCGTCTATGGCGCCAATGAACGGATGCCATTCTCCGAGCAACACGGCGTCGATCACCCCTTGTCACTGTACGCCGCCACTAAGAAAAGCAATGAATTAATGGCGCACGCGTACAGTCATCTATTCGGCCTACCATGCACCGGACTGCGATTCTTTACCGTATATGGGCCTTGGGGTCGACCGGACATGGCTTATTTCAAGTTCACCCGCGCCATCCTTGAGGGAAAGCCGATTGCGGTGTTCAACCATGGTCATCATCAGCGTGACTTCACCTACATCGACGATATCGTCGAAGGGGTAGTCCGAGTCATAGATCGTCCTGCCAAATCACAGCTTAGTTGGGACGCATGCAATCCATCACCAGCAAGTAGCACCGCACCTTGGCGCGTCTATAACATTGGGCACGGCAATCCGGTCGAACTAATGGATATGATCCGCACGCTTGAGGAAGCGCTGGACGTACCAGCCAAGCTGGAATTCTTTTCAAAGCAGATGGGCGACGTGGATGACACGCACGCCGACGTCAGCAACCTGCAAAAAGATTTCGGCTACCGACCAACAACATCGCTCGCTGAAGGGCTAAGTAACTTCGTTGCCTGGTATCGCGATTACTTCAAGGTCTGACACCCAAGCCGATCAAGAAAAATCAAGAAAATCTTCGGACTCGGTAACCACACCCAAGAAAGCGGAGTGTCTGACCAGCAGCACTACAATATCAGCCTTTGTCCGAGCGAAAGCCAATTCTTTCAGCTGTACTCGGCCCTTCAGCGAGGCGGGTAGTTGCGTCACAAATGGGTCTACCGCCCAGACCTCCCCTGGATGAGACTGCGCTACCTCGAGTGCGATTTCAATCGCGGGACTTTCACGTATATCATCGATATCCGGCTTGAACGCCATCCCCAGAAACGCAACCGTAATCTCTTTGGCAGTTTGGCCAGGGACACGCTGCATACGCTGGCGAATATGGTTACGGATTTTTTCAATCACCCACTTGGTTTTACTGAGATTTACATTACGCGCTGAGCGAATCAAACGTGACTCATTTTGTGCGCTATTAATAATGAACCAGGGATCCACCGGAATACAGTGCCCACCAACACCGGGGCCGGGTTGCAGGATGTTAACCCGCGGATGAAGATTAGCCAGCAGAATCAATTCCTTCACATCTAGATCGAATCGGTCGCAGATCATCGAGAGTTCGTTGGCATAGGCAATGTTCACATCGCGATAGGCGTTCTCAGCCAATTTACACAACTCGGCGGTACGCGTGTTGGTGGTAAAACAGCGACCCTTCACGAAACGCTCGTAAAACGCCAACACCTTGAGCGAGCAGTTGGCGGTCACGCCACCGATTACACGATCGTTGTGTTCGATCTCGTCCACCAAGCGACCGGGAAGCGCGCGTTCGGGGCAGTAGGCGATCGCAATATCAGCATTCGGGCCATCACGATAAGGCATCTGCAGGTCGGGGCGCAATTCAGCTAGCCGGTCGCGTATACCTTCCGTGGTGCCAACCGGGGAACTCGACTCGATTACCAGCACGGCGCCTCGCCTCAGTACCGGCGCGATCAAGGTAACAGCAGCATCAAGATAGCTGAGGTCGGGCCGATGATCGGGCAGCGTGGGTGTAGGCACGCAGATCAGGTAAACACCCGCCACCTCGGGAGTGTTTGAAGCTCGCAGCATCTTACTGGCAATAACGCGCTGCAACAGGGATTCCAAACCCGGCTCGACGAAATGCAAACTTCCCGCATTAACGCGATCAACCACCTCTTTTTTGATATCGACCCCAAGCACCGGCATCTGCTCATTAGCGATCAAGACCGCTGTTGGCAGACCGATAAAACCTAAGCCAACCACACAGGTCGCAGGTTCGGGCTTAGTGACCATCGCTACCTAACTGTACCGAGCCAAGGGGGATAACGGCCGCCTCACAGCGCTGCGCGACCTCACGGTAGCGTAACGCCAATGCCTCATGGACTGCAACGAGCTCATCGATCAAGGGCACATGCGCGGGGTGATGCAGCAGGCCACGCTCGGCAACAGCCTGTGCCGTCAGCAGATCACCGATGATCCGCAGACAGCGCGCGCTGGTGACATACAGTTCAGCGTTGATTTGTATGCCACCGATATCATCAGCACCGTTTTTTTCGTGTAACCGGCAGGCGTTCTTCAATCGTACAGAGAGCGCCACCCGCTCACCGATGGCCTCGCCAGCCGCGAGCCGTTCGGCTAACTGTAGCGCGTCAAGTGCGGAGAGTCCGGCATCAATTTGTGTCTGTGCTTGCATCATTCGGGTAGTGGCTTGTAACGAGTACGCTGATTCAAGAAGCTCCAATTTTTACTGAGTGCCGTCTAAGGCGCCGCGTTGACCGTGCTTACGCAAAGGCGATCACGCCTATGCCGCACTGCTTGGATTCACCGGTAGGGGTACGCGGCAGATAATCCACTTTGAAAAAAATATCCCAACTCAAAAACTGCCGGTCTTGTGTGATCTCCTGCCATAACTCGACAGGGCCGGAAGCATATTTGGCGTGGTCATGGTGGGTATCGTGGAAACAAATAAAACCGGGGTGGTCGACTTCAGTGTGCCAAAGATCCCAGTCCGCTTTCACCCCTTTGTATGAATGATTACCATCAATGAAGATTATATTTGGGCGGCGCCCGGCGGAGATTTCTAAAACCTTATCGCGCGTCTCGGGCAAGCTACTGTTGCCATAAATATCTGCTGGTGCTTCCTCCGATATATCAATACCAATGTAGTCGGCATTCAGCAGTTGCTGCCAGAATCGTTTCTGATGACCACCCATGGTGCCGATTTCAAGCACCAGCGGCACTGGCACCGAGCTGCACAGCCATAGGCACTCGAGGAATTCATGCGGGATTTGATGCGGCCGCTTACTCGGCAGCCAAGGCTTAGCGCGTTCTTTTTCGGTCTGCCCTTCAAACCATAAATCCCAAAACTTAGTCTCGAACTCTTGTCGTGTCATTGGAATACCCTTTTTATCTCAGATTGCCAATAAGCTCTCAAACGACCTTCTTCAAACATGGCGCTGGCGTATCGGTGAATTGCATGGATATCATGCTGAGCATGTGCCAGCTCAATGATTTTAGGGACAGCATCAACTACGCTATCGGCGCTCATGACATGGTAGCGCTGCTCACCACTAGGGCCAGCTAGCTTGAACACACCATCATCAGCAGCAAACTCCCATGCGTTCAGGTTGAAAGTCCAGCGCCCGGCAGAGACCACATCGAAGTTACTGCGGCCCCAATCCAGATCTCCGGTCAGTCGCACCATTCCTCTGACCTGTGGCAGCACCTCGCGAAAATTACAGCGCCCTAACGCCTGAATATGCGGATGCTCAGGCAAGCCGCGAACCGGTGCACCCTTGTTGCTGATTACCCAGATTTGGACACCCGCGTTGGCGACTGCCAGCATAGCTTCGAGTATTTGTTCATCCAGACCACTGCAATAGGCCCAGTCGGGTTTCCAGTACCAAAGCACTCTTGCCTCGACGGGGAGCGGCGGCGGGGTCTCAGAGACGTGGACCGGATAGGGGCGATAATGACAGCTAGCATCTATACCTACATCATGGAGCACGACTGCAGCGGTATTACTGTTAGTCCAGACCCCACGGTGATGCGGCTGCTTCAATCTTGCACGAGTGTATTCCGGATTAGCAAGTACGCGACGTACCGTCATCCCGGTTAAATAGGTGATTCGGGGGATCGGCAACGGACGGAAATCATTGTTCAGAATCGCACCATCGAATTGCTCCCAATCTGGCATATCTTTGCACACCTGAATAGCAATCTCATCGCACTCAAGCAATTCGGCGATGCGTTCGATACTACCCTTGATCGAGGTAATCCAAGGGTAAAGCGCAACTCGGAGCGGTTGCTTAGACATCGAGCTGGTACCCTTTTTTACGCACGCCCTTGAAGTGGACCAGAATCGCCGACGAATCAGCTTTGCGAGCAGACCAGGCCTCTTTCGGCAGCTGCTGGACCCACTCCGGCGAGATTGCATTCATGCGCTCGATCAACCGATTAAGTGCTGCCTGATCGCAGAACCAATTCGCTTTCCAGTGATTTTCTCGGTAAAAATCATCGCGCACCTGAGCCATCTTATGACCACTTGGGGCTAAACCAAATTCGAATGTTAGCCGCGTCCACTCGAGCATGAACATTCGCGCAAAGTCGCCATCCTCATGATTCAGAATTACGACTGAGCTAAGGTAATTTTGTGCGACGCCATAGATCTGCACCATGTCACGCTCGCCTCGACGATTGATCGCAGCGATTTTCCAAGGACCGGGCCAGATGGTATTGGGCACATCGCCCACCAGCAAATGGTCAGCATCGACCAAAGCAACTGGTCCGTCGCACAGTGCCTGATCGACTACTGGCAGACATTTGGTCATGGCGTGGCCGTAAAAATTCATGCCCTGCCCCTGCTTCGCAATTGGCACCACAATAACTCGGTAGCCACGTGCCTCGCAGCTTTTTGCCAGATCGTCGGCTAATTCCTCGAAGCGACCGGGTGTGCAATATGTGACAAAGGTGAGCGGGTGGTGAGCCATCAGATAAACCGTTAATGAAGACTGTCAGCGCTGGACCGATACAACGCTGTCAGAGTGGGAATAAATTGATCCAGTGTGTGAGACTCGCGTAGCGCCGCCCAATCGGGCTTGAGATTCCGTGCCGCATGGTAAGCCTCTACCAAATCTTGGTCGCGCTCGACCTCAACACCCCATACCCCATGCCATAGCGATGCTGTCGAACCGGCGCGATAACCGAGTAGCGGCGTGGAGGCAGCGATCGGGTCAAACGCCTTATTCGGCCAGCAGCTCATCGCGTAGTCATGCTTGATAGGGTCAACGCCATGGTCGTTGTAGCCTATGAAGCTGACCTCGTATTGGGCAAGTATCGGCACAATCTCATCTGCAGCCACCGGCGGATGCAAAATACAACCAGGCAGTAGCCGGTAGACACGACTAAGCTCTTCCAATTTCGCGCGCTTGGGGTAAACATGTACATCAATACCGGCGCGACACAACACAGACCACTGCGGCCAATAAAAACGGTAACCGGTACCGGTCGTACCTGGATCACTCACCAAGCCCCCGTAGTACATCACGCCGTTTATACGCGGTTGTTTAGCTTTACCGATGATATCCCCGTCGCACTCGGAACGTAGCGGATAGTTTGGGATGAAATGTATCGTCTTGTCAGGACAAAAGCGCTGCAGCCACTGCCCATGATCCGGGCTCGTCACCACAATCAGCGTATTCGGGTGCGCCATCACCCATGGCTCGGTGGGATCATCAACACCGCGCAAGCTACTGATGTCGTGACGATGAACGATGATGTTCCGATCAGGGATTAGCTGTAGCAGTTTGGCGGCCAGATCAGTAGCATCACAAAACACATGAATCACATCATGCGTCTTCACCTCGCGCGCAAGCTGATCGAGATTATTCCGTGTCCAGCGGTGACATTTTTCTGCCTCCAAGCCGGTTTGCGCCTGAATCGGATTCAGCATGTAAAGATCAACCGCCGTGTATCCGAACAATTGGCAAGCCAGTCGCCAGATCTTTACCCGGCAGGCAGAAAAATCGTTAGCGACCAGCGCGATTTTCATCCAGCGGCTCGGTTAAGATATGCCGCGTTTGGCGCTAAATCACGCCTGTGCAGGCCGTGCGACTCACGAATTATTTCGCGGATACGTTCAGCGGCCATACCGTCACCGTAGGGATTTTTTGCACAGCGGGTCACCACGTTACCCGGTTTGTTATCCAGTACGCGGTTGGCGAGTTCGACGATGCAATCGGCGTCGTTATCCACCAAGCGCACCATGCCCAGATCGGTCATCTCGGAACGTTCAGTGGTGTTGCGCGCCACCAGCACCGGCACGCCGAGGCTAGGCGCCTCTTCTTGAATTCCACCAGAATCCGTGATTATCAGTGAGGCGTTCATCATCAGGTACACGAAGCTGAGATAGTCCTGCGGCTCAATCAAATGTACATTAGGCGTATATTCTAGCCTTGCAAACACTTGGTCGCGCACGCTTGGGTTTCGGTGCACGGGGAATACGATCTCCACGTCCGGCCGTTGCGCCAACAGTTCGATCGACTCGCATACTGCGCTGATTCCCGAGCCAATATTTTCGCGCCGATGCGCAGTCACCAGAACTAATTTTTTCTCATTAACTTGGTCACGGAACTTAGCTCTTAGGGTCTGCTGCAGAAATACACTTCCAGCAAGCCGATCACGGATGAAAAAAAGTGCATCAACAACCGTATTTCCGGTCACATGAATCTGATTCGAGGGAATACGCTCGTTCAGCAGATTTTGCCGCGCCCGCTCCGAAGGTGCAAAGTGAAGCTTAGCGAGTTTTGCGACCACCGAACGGTTCAGTTCTTCCGGCCAAGGTGAACTGATATCCCAAGTACGGAGCCCAGCTTCTACGTGCCCTACTGGTACGCGCTCATAAAATGCGGCAAGGCCCGCCCCCAACGTAGTAGTAGTGTCACCGTGCACCAGTACAAGATCAAATTTTTTCTGACTGAGCACCTGCTTTACACCCAGCATAATGCTGCTGGTCAGCTCGGCAAGTTCCTGCCCCTTGCGCATTAAATTGAGATCGAAGTCAGGACGAATATCGAAGATATCGAGAATCTGATCCAGCATCTCGCGGTGCTGCGCCGTGACGCAGACGCTGAGTTGCATATCTGGATCCGCTTTCAGCGCACTGACCAGCGGCGCCATTTTGATCGCCTCTGGGCGCGTACCGATCACCAGCAATATATGGAGTATTGGCTTCATATTGTTTATTCGGGTTCTGTTTATTCATCTCGAATATTTTTTGTTACTGAGCCAGCTTTTGCAGACAACAATTTACGTCACACACCGATACTGGGCGTGTGATATTCGTGGGCTGATACGGGTGCCGCTTACTTGCCGCGCATTCACTAAAGTTACGCAGCGTTATATCCCCAAGTGCTTTGCGAATTACTAGTCCAAGTGACCTAATTATTAATTAATTGCTAATTAAGGTCGAAAGAAAAGTATTTGACCACATGAAACCGATTTCGGAAAGCCAATCAACAACCTAAAGTCTTCTGCGTTACAGGGAAAGTATCGTTAAACGTCTACTCGGACAAAAACTGGGAGGACTAGACACATTCTCGAGCCGAGGCAGCCCCCACCCATGATGGATTTTCCGGAGCTGATTCGAAATATGATGCGAGTTCAAAAGTCAGCGTGCGTCGCTTGGACTCTATTTACTGACTCTCATCAGCACGGCCTTCTGCACTGGGATATCCTTGACAAATTTCGTGGTCATTAAACATTATTTAGTTTGAGTCACTATGCGCATCGGTTTAGTTGTTATCGGCCTCTGCTGGGCCGCAATTTTTTGGACAAATCCTGCCATGGCGATTGAAGAACCTCCGTTTCGCGTGCTTCAATCGGATCCGCCTTTCGAGCATCGGCTGTACACGGGTTTCGTGGTTGCCGAAACTGAAGTCGTGGGTGACTTCGATGCGGCAAGCCGCAGTGGCTTTCGACGGGTTGCTGGGTATATTTTTGGGGACAATCAAGCCCAGAGCGGCGGCAACCGAAAAATCGAGATGACCGCACCCGTCACAGTCGAACCTAAAGATCAAGGGTGGCGGCTGCATTTTGTGATGCCCAGCGCAGAAT
>JBIKUP010000164.1:0-4430 GCA_044347535.1 Burkholderiaceae bacterium | reverse complement strand
TACGAAGAGCTCGAAGCCGCATTGCTGATGGCCGATGCCGGTGTCGAGGCGACTCAGTTTTTGCTCGATGCACTAAAACAAAAAGTCAAAGCAGAAAAGCTTACCGACCCGCAGCAAGTCAAAGCCGCACTACGTACGCTGATGATTGATTTGCTGCAACCGCTGGAGAAGCCCCTCACGCTGGGGCGCGAGCAACCGCTGGTGATCATGATCGCCGGGGTGAATGGTGCTGGTAAAACCACCACCATCGGCAAACTCGCTAAACACATGCAGCATCACGATCAAAAGGTCTTGCTGGCTGCCGGCGATACTTTCCGTGCTGCCGCGCGCGAGCAATTAACCGTGTGGGGCGAGCGCAATGGTATCGCGGTGATTTCTCAAGCGTCCGGTGATCCCGCCGCTGTTGCTTTTGATGCAGTTCAGGCGGGACGAGCACGTGGCATGGATGTGGTGATGATCGACACCGCGGGTCGTCTGCCCACGCAGCTGCACCTGATGGATGAACTGAAGAAAATAAAACGTGTAATCGGCAAGGGTCTGGAGACTGCGCCGCATGAAGTGTTGCTGGTTATTGACGGCAATACTGGGCAAAACGCACTCGCGCAAGTCAAAGCGTTTGATGATGCGTTACAACTCACCGGGCTGATCGTCACAAAACTCGATGGCACCGCCAAAGGTGGCGTACTCGCTGCGATCGTTAAGCAGCGCGCGGTGCCAGTGTATTTCATTGGCGTTGGCGAAAGCATTGATGATCTGCAGCCCTTTGTCGCCAGCGAATTTGTTGATGCGCTGCTAGGCTAATTTCATACCCCTCATGTCGATCATCTCGTTTTCTCATGTCGCCCAACAGTACGCGGGTGGTGTCAGCGCGCTCAGCGATGTGTCGATGGAAATTGCCGAGGGCGAGCTGGTCTACCTGGCTGGGCCCTCTGGCGCTGGAAAATCCACCCTGCTAAAACTAATTGCGGGTATCGAGCGCCCGAGTGCTGGTGTGCTACTCGTCAGTGGCCAAGACATGCGCAAACTCAATCGCACCACACTACCCTATTGGCGCCGCATGCTGGGTCTGATCTTGCAGCAGCATCGTCTGTTGAATGATCGTAGCGTGCTGCAGAACGTGATGCTGCCACTGCTGGTGAGTGGCGCCAGCGTTAAAGAAGCAACGCAGCGTGCGCGTGTTGCACTCGATCGCGTCGATCTCGGCAACAAAGCAGATCTTGCACCACAAACTTTATCAGGCGGCGAGCAGCAACGTGTCTCGATCGCACGCGCTATCGTGCACAAACCACGCATCATCCTTGCCGATGAACCGACCGCTAATCTCGACCGCGATAGTGGACGACGCGTGATGGACATGCTGCAAGCTTTTCATACCGCAGGCGTCACTTGCATCATTGCCACCCATGATGAGCGCTTACTGCAGAACGCAGATCGTGTGGTTCAACTTGAACGTGGGCGTGTGATCGCCATGCATGACTCCGCCAGTGAGGTGGGCGCATGAACTGGCTACGTGAGCACTGGCGCGCGCTGCTGTCAGCATTAGCTCGCGTACGTGGCGCCCCGGGTGGGTTTGTTTTCAATGTAGTGGTGATTGCCATGGCGCTAGTGTTGCCACTGACCGGTCTGACCGTACTGGAGAATCTGCGCCCCGTCGCGCGCGATCTCGCGGTTGAGCCGGAACTCAGCGTATTTCTATCTACCGATGTGGCACGCAGCCGCGCACAGGCAATCGCTGATGATATTCGCCAGCAAGCGCAGCAGCTGTCGGTACCGGTACGGCTTGAGTTCATTGATAGAGACCAGGCGCTGGCCTCCATGAAGGCGCATTCGGGTCTTCATGACGTCGTCACCGCGCTGGGTAGTAACCCGCTACCCGACGCCTATGTGGTGCGCGTTGTGGGTAGTGATGACAGTGTTTCTCCGGCGCGCATTACAAAGCTAGCCGAGGCATTGGGCGGCATTAGTGGTGTTGAAACCGTGCAGCTCGATTCAGTGTGGGTGAAGCGACTAGCGGCGCTCGTAGAGCTGGCCAGTGTGGGGCTATGGCTTCTGGCGTTCACGCTATGTGGCGTAGTGCTAGCGGTGGTATTCAACACCATACGGCTACAGGCCTACACGCAGATGGAAGAAATCAGCGTGACCCGCTTGCTAGGTGCGACAGACGCCTACGTGTCCCGCCCCTTTTACTACCTCGGTGGCTTGCTCGGGCTATGTGCGGGCCTAGTTGCTTTGCTGGCGGTCGCAGCGGGCCTCGCGATGATTAACGTCTCGGTGGCTGAGTTGGCCAAGCTGTATGGCTCCAAGTTCTCACTCAGCCCGCTGGATGCTCGGTCGTGTGCAGTGCTGCTCTTGGTCAGTGTGGCGCTTGGCGTGGTTGGGGCCGGGTTGTCGGTGAGGCGGGCGCTGCGGCTGTCAACTTGACGCGCGAGCCGGAATCCAAGGCCTTGCCTGGCCTGCAACCACCAAAAGGTTAGCGAAATATCAATTTATTCACCTCAGCCGGGGCTTAGCACTCCTCCGTGCAGAGTGCTAATATCTGCACTTGAAACGCGGCTAATCCAGCCGCAGCCTTAATTTCCGCCTCAGGAGAACCCATGACAGCTATGTCCGCATCGTCTGCCCTCGTGCCGGCCGGTCGCCAGGCACTGGCTCTCGGACTTCCAGCCAGTGTCGGCAACATTGATGCCTATATTTCAACCGTCAACCGCCTCCCCATGCTCTCGCAGGAGGAAGAGGCCAGCCTCGCGCGCAAACTGCGCGATGAAGGTGATTTAGCTTCAGCACAGAAGCTGGTTATGTCGCATCTGCGTTTGGTGGTGTCGATCGCGCGTGGCTACCTTGGTTACGGCCTGCCTCACGCTGATCTTATTCAAGAAGGCAATATCGGCTTGATGAAAGCGGTCAAGCGCTTCGACCCCGAGCAGGGCGTGCGCTTGGTGTCCTATGCAATGCATTGGATCAAAGCAGAGATCCACGAATACATTCTGCGCAACTGGCGCATGGTGAAACTAGCCACCACCAAAGCGCAACGCAAACTATTTTTCAATCTGCGCAGTCACAAGACCGGTCTCGACACCATGACGCCGGAACAAGTGGATGATCTGGCTGCTTCATTGAATGTGAAACGCGAAGAAGTCATCGAGATGGAAACGCGTTTATCAGGGCGCGATATTGCGCTTGATGCGTCTTCTGACGACGATGACGACGCCAAGTTCGCACCGATCTCCTATCTCTCGGCTGATCATTCCGAGCCGCTGAAAGTACTCGAGTCCAAGCAGTACGATCGTCTGCAGTCGGAAGGTCTGGAACAAGCGCTCAGTGCGCTGGATGCGCGCGCGCGCCGTATTGTTGAGGCTCGCTGGCTGGCCAATGATGATGGCTCTGGCGCCACGTTGCATGAGTTGGCAGAAGAGTTCGGCGTGTCGGCTGAGCGAATCCGGCAAATCGAAGTCGCGGCCATGAAGAAAATGAAGGCGGCGCTGGCTGAGTACGCATAAGGGGCGCTTGTTTCAACGCGCCTCTGCGATCAGTTGCTTTACATCCCCTACAAGACTGAGCGTCTGCCCGTGCCGGACGAATAAGCGTATGCGCCCTTGGGTGTCATAGACGTAGGTCGCAGCAGTATGGTCGATGGTGTAGGCACCGCCATCTTTCCCTGCGACTTTTTGCACAAAGATTTTGAAGTCTTTGGTGACCTTGTCGATTTCGGCTTTATCACCACGGAGCGCGACAAAACTCGGATCGAATGCGGGTACAAAACCTGCCAGGACTTCTTGTGTATCGCGCTCTGGATCAACGGTAATAAACAGTACTTGCAGTTTGTCGCCGTCCGTACCGAGTTGCTGTTTTACCTGCGCCAAGTCCGATAGCGTCGTGGGACAAATATCAGGGCACTGCGCGAAACCAAAAAATAAAGCTACGACCTTGCCGCGATAATCTGCCAAGGTTCGACGCTGACCGGTGTGGTCAGTCAATTCAAAGTCGCGGCCAATATCCGAACCCGTGATGTCGGTATTGGCAAAGCCTGCCTTGGGTGCCGAGGTTTTAGAGTCGCAAGCAACCAAGGCACATAAACAGCACAACACTATAAGTAGTCGGCGCATAGCGAATTAACACCCGAAAATCATGCAGTCATTGCAGCTTGTTCAAGCCGCGCTTCATGTACTTGACCGCGAATAGCGACACGGCAATTCAGTATGGTGAGCAACACCACCATCAAGGCCGCACCCGCGTTATGCAGTACCGCCAAGGCTAACGGCCAGTTGAATACCACCGTGCTGATGCCCGACAAAAACTGAAGGGCGATCAAGCCCAGCAACCACCGGCCGATGTCTGCAGAGGCTGCAATCTGCATTGCACGCCACGCCGTCAACCCCACCACTGTGACGACGACTATCGCAAATAATCGATGCACCCAATGCACCGCTACC
>JBIKUP010000233.1:0-3510 GCA_044347535.1 Burkholderiaceae bacterium | reverse complement strand
GTACTGTCGGTAGGCCTCTTTGAAACCCTTGGGGGTAGTCACGCTGTGGCTGGCGGCATCGAAGTGACAACCCTCGCGATCACCGGCATGGTTGAGTGGGAACAGCACCTCGGCGGTAAATTTGCCGCCTTCCTCCAGCACCTGATTGACAGTCTCGACATCCAGCTCTGCGTGGGCCGGCAGCTCAGCAAATGCTTTTTCAACCTGCAGCAGTTCGTGCAGCACAAACTGCATATCGCGCAAAGGCGGATGGTAACTGGGCATGCGGGTCTCCTGAAACTGGGGATGAGTGAGGAAGTGCGAAAATTATCTAAGCAGATTGTAGTCAATTGGCACGCACCACAGATTAGCGCGAGCCACCATTGTCGTGGGTGTTGCGTGCCGGCGCGATGCCTTTACGCTGCGCTAGGCAAGTCAGCTATCTAACCACGTGAGCGGTCTAACTGGCGCCGATCACGTTTGGTGGGCCGGCCATGGATCGCATCGGCCGGTTCGGTGAAGAGCCTTCGCCGCTCGGCTTGTTCTTGCTGTCGTTGCAGACCCTCGGGTGTGTCTTCATACAGCTGGCGCGCCACCGTTGCCGGGCCACGCTTGTCTGACAATGCCAACACCCGCACCTGCCACTCGGTGCTGCCGTTATCAATATCCAGCAGTTCGCCGAGCTTGAGTGCCCGCGCCGGCTTGCAGCGATCACCGTTGACCCGCACCCGACCACGCTCAACT
The DNA here is from genome assembly GCA_044347535.1 of Burkholderiaceae bacterium. Classification (GTDB taxonomy): domain Bacteria; phylum Pseudomonadota; class Gammaproteobacteria; order Burkholderiales; family Burkholderiaceae_D; genus Pernthalerella. The sequence goes on along the minus strand of JBIKUP010000233.1, from coordinate 2,787 downwards.
GCCTCGGATGCCAGCGATCGGGTCTTGAAAAAGCGGGCTGCCCACAACCATTTATCGATTCGGATACCGTCCATGCAGTGATCGTAATCGTCAACGGGTATAACTGCCAAGTGTTAGTGCTTGCAGCACCAGACGATACAAGCCGTAGGCGAAACGGTTCCAGACGCGACGCGGCAGCGACAGCTGCGCAACATCATCGGCGGTAATCACCACGCCTTCCGCCACCGCCGCCCGAATCATCTGCTGCAGGGATGCAGCAAAGGCCGAATCACGCACCACAATATTCGCCTCGTGATTAACGAACAGTGACAAACCATCGAAATTACTCGAACCAACGGTTGCCCATTCACCATCGATCACTGCGAGCTTGCCGTGTAACTGGGTATGCCGATATTCCACAATCGTCACACCGGCGCGCACTAAACGGGGATAGAAGGATTGCGCGACAGCGTCTTGCATAACAAACTGTCCTACACCGATCAGCAGCACTACCTCGACGCCACGCTGTGCCGCATGGATCATGGCCTTACGCAATTTACGGCCGGGTGCAAAATAAGGCGTCACCAATAAGGCGCTGCTGCGCGCACGACCCAGTGCCTGCAGTAAGGCGCGCTGTATCGCCTGCCGGTTACGCAGATTGTCGCGCACCACGAAGGCGGCCTCGGCCACGTCCACGGCACGCCATGACTGACGATTACTGACATAGGCGCGAATGCTTTGCAGTCGAGTTATCAGTGGCCTCGGCTCGAGTCGCTCGGACTGCGCCAGCACTTCGGCATATATAGCTTGCACCAGCGGGCCGATCATACTGACCGCAAAATCCCAACGCGCTGCTGGTAGGGGCGCTGCACTACCATCATCGGCGATTAGATCATCATTAATGTTCAATCCACCCAAAAAGGCGATGCGCTGATCGATGACGGCGATTTTTCGGTGCATACGAACAATGCCGCGCTTAAACCACGGATTGAAAACGAGGACGCGCACGCCCGCAGGTTCTAGTTCTGCCCGTAATTGCTCAATCGTTTCATCACCCGTACCGAGCCAATCCACGATCAGTTGTACCGCTACACCGCGCCGGGCTGCGCTCAACAGGGCAGCCTTAACGCGCAGGCCGGTGGGATCAAGTGCAAAGATATAGGTCTCGAGATAAATCTCGACCAACGCGCTCTCGCAGGCACCGATCAGCGCAGGAAAAAACTGCTCACCTCGGTGCAGCAGCGATAGCTGATTGCCATGGCTATAACTAGCCACTCTCATGCGTCATCTCGTTGGGCACATCAGGCGAGATCAGATGGCTTGCTGGCTGAAGAATAAGTTCAGTCATGATCGGCGCATGATCGGACAACCGTGCCCAGCTCGCGCCAAACAACACCTTGGCGTCCACTACATCAAAGCCACGGACGTAGATGCGATCAAGTTGCAGCACAGGCATTGCGGCTGGAAAGGTACGCGCGGGTGCCTTGCGAGGCCCGCGACCAGATAACCGCCGCAGATAACTGCCAAAGCGAGATGCCGTCAGATGTCGATCGAATACCTCGGTGACACCGAGTTGTTCGCATAAGCTCTCTGACAGTGAATTGGTCCAGTCGTTGAAATCACCGGCAATCAGTAAGGGGGCATCGCTGGGTGCGCTGGCGCTAACGGCTTCGATCAACGCCTCGGTCTGACGCAAGCGGCTGCCTGCAAACAGGCCGAGATGAATCACATAGCAATGAATGACTCGCGCATCAATCGTGACAACACAATGCAAAATACCACGCGACTCAAAAGCGTGATCGGAGACATCATGATTACGTACTGCAGCAATCGGGAAATTCGATAGCAATGCATTGCCATGATGGCCATGGTCATACACTGCATTCTTGCCATAGGCAGTGTGTTGCGCATCATTGGCCAGAAACTCATGCTGACTTTGCGAAGGCCAGCTCGCGTGCTTGATTGCCAGCAGATCATGGCGCCCCTGCACTTCCTGCAGGAACACAATATCAGCACCGATACCGGCCAGTGCTTGCTTGATACCGTGTACGCGTGGGCGTCGCCCCAAGGCACTTACGCCTTTATGGATATTCCAAGTCGCTATGCGAAGCTTCATGAATCAGAAACCATTTTGTAACGGGGAAGCTGCAGGATTGCCTCGGCGTTTGATGGAGAAAAACATTGATCGGCTGCCTCGCGCCACGGCATCCAGCAGTGCTGCAGGTGCTCGCGTGGTGCGAGCGTTATGGTGATATCGCGCGGAACACACAGGCCGAATACATGCTCGGTATTTTGCGTAACTCCTGGCGCATAGCGGTGGCGCCAAGTCGGGTAGATCGTATAGACATTCGAGAGTTGCCAGTCGCGCAAACTGGCCAACGGCACCTGCTCACTGCCAATTGCAATGCCAGTTTCTTCGAACACTTCGCGTATCGCGGTGACCTGCAACGACTCGTCGAGCAGATCTTTAGATCCTGTTACTGATTGCCAGAAGCCGGGCTTATCCGCACGCTCGATCAGCAGCACCTGCAGATCAATGCTGTGAATCACAACAAGAACAGATTCTGGGATTTTGTAGACGGGCATCGCTCTTACGGAAGTAGGTTGGCCTCCGCATTATGCCGTTATAAGGAAAAAGCCGGCGGGAAGCCGGCTTCGGTAGGTACTTATTGGGGAGTGAGAGGTATAGGAGTGAGCGGTACGGTAGCGCGCGTCGTGGGGTGCCCTTCGTCAACTTCCATCACCGGCTCCGCTTCCGGTCGGTGAGGACCAAACTTCGAATAGCGCGGCTTGGTCACACCGAAGGCT
>JBIKUP010000163.1:0-4491 GCA_044347535.1 Burkholderiaceae bacterium | reverse complement strand
GTTCGTGCAATGCCGACACTGCCAGCGCTCGAGCCGCTGGAAGTTCGTATCTTGGAATTGATCGCCTACGCGCGTCAGACCCATGAGCGCTTGTCTGTGAAAGACCTGATGGGCAGGAGTGAATTAGGCTCGCCCGCCATGCTCCATGGCCGCCTTAAATCCATGCGCGAAAAAGGCTGGATTCTGTTGGCCGAAACCGAAGATGCCCGCCGCAAGCAGCTCGAACTCAGCCAAGCTGCGCTGCTGCATTTCGACAAGCTGTCCAAGTGCATGGTCTCGGCAGTAAAAAAAGCCGGCTGATTTACACCTTGATCGATACACCGATCTACGCACTGATTAACGCACTGATTCATGCAGTAAAGCGCGCAGCTCTAGCCGCCTAGTTCCCTCCCTCCTCATCTCACCCGCCGCTGCCGCATTGCCCTTCAACTGATATGGGGAACTGCGCCTCGTTGGGCTTGTCTGATTGATGTTTCTACAGAGTATTTAGCTGGCTTCTTTGCCTTGGCTAAGGTGTTCTGGGCAATCTCTTGGCTTTGGTTTGCGCAATATCAATTCTATTCACAGCAGCTCGGTGGAATCTGAGTATGGGCGGAGTTACGCTGTAACAGCAAACCAAGGTCGGGCAGACTATCAAGCATCGCTGTCCGAGTCATCAAGCTTTTCGAATGATTGCTAACTGATACCTGACGATACATCATGAAAGAAGCGCTACTACTCGAAGCACCCTTTACCGAAGCAATGTACGCAATGTTGCATGAAGAAAGGTTGGCAACGATCGCTGACTCATTGCAGCCGTCATTACAAAAGCTTGATCGTGTTGAGCCACACAAGCGCGAAAATGTTGATGATGCATGGCGTGACACTAGAAGAAGCGAACGCCCTGATCTCGACCTTGTTCGAACGCGCGAGCGTGAGCGAATTGAGCGCGATCTGCATGATGATCTGGGCGGTAATCTCTCAGCACTAAAAATACTTTTAGAGCTGACTTGGCAGCAGATGCCAGCAACCACGCAGCTGGAGCAGCGTCGGGCTCAGTGGAATCAATTGATTGACCGATCGATTGAGTCTATTCACCGTATTGCTACTAACTTGCGACCTTCAGCGCTGGAGCATGGCTTACTGGCTGCGCTGGAAACACTGTCGCTTGAGCAGACCCAACAACAAGACATCCCACATCATGTTTATCACCGATCGCAAGCGATCGATATGGAGACGACGCTAGCAATCGCTTTGTTTCGTGTTGCGCAAGAGAGTTTCAATAACATTCGTAAACACGCGAATGCTTCGCAGGTTGATGTTTTCCTAATGGCGATTGACGATAGCTTTGTACTCGAGATCATCGACAACGGTAAGGGCTTCGCGATAGACGAATCATTCGCACGCGGATGCTTGGGGGTTCGAGGCATGCGCGAACGTATCGAGCTTCTAGGTGGCGAGTTTCATCTGGCGTCTCGACCCGGCAAAGGTACGCTGGTTCGTGCCACATTACCCAGATACGCTTCGCCCGACGCAAGCGCATGACGACGAACTCGGCCGCAATGACCTGCGGATTGCGGGTATTAATTGCGGATGATCATGCCATCGTTTGCGAAGGACTGAAGCAGATTATCAGCAGCGATCCGGCATTTATAGTCATCGCAGACGTCAATACAGCAGCGCAAGCGATGCAAGTGGTACGTGCTGGCGGGATTGATATCTTGTTACTGGATATCTCACTACCTGACCGCAATGGTATCGATCTACTGAAGCAACTAAAGCAAGAAACGCCGTCGCTCAAAGTATTGATCTGTAGTCTGCATCACGAAGATACCTATGCCTTGCGGGCACTACGCGCAGGTGCAGCCGGTTATCTCAGCAAACAGTGCGCACCAAGCACCTTGCTCAATGCATTGCATCAGGTGGCGCTAGGTCGAAAATACATTAGCGCCGAGCTCGCACAAGAGCTAGCAGCTCACATTAGTAGCGACCTTGACGCCGAGCCTCACCAGCGTCTCTCGGACCGCGAGTATCAAACCTTGCTGAAAATCGCTACCGGTATGAAGGTGACTGAAATTGCGGCGCAGCTAACGCTCTCGGTCAAGACCATCAGTATGTATCGCACGCGTTTACTACAAAAAATGCGAATGCGAAATAATGCAGAGCTGACCCATTATGCGATACGTCACCAATTACTACCCGAGCTAATTGAGTAATCAACCTCGGCCGTTTTATCGATCCGTTTTCGTTTACCCGCACGGGCGGGTGGATGACATAAACCACAACGTGTACCGCAACGTGGCTGGAAAGCGTGGCTAATAAACTGGCCATGACAGATATCGCAGCGCTGCACCGATAACATACGGTTATCAAAGAAACGAATCAGGGTCCAGGCACGGGTCAGCGAGAGCACCGGCTGCTCGGACGGTTCGGGTGGCATCTGCTCTAGATACAGCCGATAGGCTTTGAGTACAGCATCAATACCACTGAGTCGCGCGTGATCGAGCAGATAACGATAAATCCCTAGAAATACAGAGGCATGGATATTCGGTTGCCAGCTGATAAACCAATCCGTTGAAAATGGCAGCATGCCCTTCGGTGGTGAAACCCCACGCAGCTCTTTGTAAAGCTTGAGTAAGCGCTCGCGCGAGAGCGTTGTTTCTGATTCCAGCAACTGAAGACGCGCACCCAAACGGATCAACTCACTCGCCAGCAAAATTTGCTGTGCATCTCCGGAAACAGTTCGCACGGTCATGGATGTTCAGCTCGACATATCGTTGAGTGGTGCCATCGGCTCACAAGGCTGTGCAGCGAATAGAATGCTGGCATGCGCTTGTATCAACGAACGGTCTTTGGAGAGATTGCTCAACAAACCGGCGATGGTTTCATCAAACCGTAGCCGCACCAACATCAAATTGCTGGAAGCAAGCCGTACTATCTGCGCCGGTGACAGCGTATCGATCAAATCGGCGAGTTCGACGCTGATCCCGAGTCGGTAAATCGCCGTAGCGCGATCTTGTCGCACCATCTGCTGCGCAAGGATCAGATAAGCGAGATTCGTGTCGCGTATGCTCGACATCAGGTCAGGAGTTGTCATCGGAAATGGTCAAGTAGCGCGGTGCACCGCAAATTTTTTCCAGCACGGGAATTGTGCCGGTGAGATGCCGCGCGGAAAATCAGCGCACAGCGATATCTTCTGTCTGACAGAGGCTGTGATTTCTGTCGGTGTTTGTCTTACAAACAGAGTTAGGAAGAGACGTACGACAAGGTGGGCCTAACAACGCCAGTGATATGTCTATAGGCGGATAAAGCTGCTTAAAAACGTTGCTGGCTAGGCGAGGGGGCACCGAAGACAGTACTTAACGTACGACGAGGGGCCACCAACAACGCCAGCGCAGCCTTCATGAGGCGGATAAAGCTGCTTAAAAACGTTGCTGGCTAGGCGCGGCCACCGCAGACAGTACTGGACGTACGGCAAGGTGAGCCTAACAACGCCAGTGAAATGTCTAAAACGTGTAAATCCGATCACAAAGCTTGATGGCTAGGCGGGGGCACCGAAGACAGTACTGGACGTACGACGAGGGGCCACCAACAACGCCAGCAAGCTTTGTGATCGGATTTTAGATGTCGTAAGTGTCGCGTTCACCTGTTAGTGCCTGCTCCACCAACTTACGCGACAAGTTCGGCGCCAGCAGTTCAATGAAGGTGAATACATAACTACGCAGATAAGCACCCTGCTTCAGCGCGATGCGCGAGATATTCATACCGAACAGGTGACCGGCGGGAATGGCTTTGAGGTTGATGTCGCGAGTCGCGTTATAGGCTAAGCCGGCGATGATACCTACCCCCATGCCAAGTTCGACATACGTTTTGATGACGTCTGCATCAATCGCTTCCAACACGACGTCGGGCTTGAGTCCGCGTCGCGCGAAGGCCTGATCAATCTTATTGCGGCCGGCAAAGGCAGCGTCGTAGGTGATCAGCGGATAGCCTGCAATGTCTTCCAGCGTGATGGTTTTATGGCGTGTCAACGGATGTTCGTTGGGCACGACGACCATATGCTCCCACTGAAAACACGGCAGCGACACTAATCCCTCTACTTCTGCGATGGCTTCGGTGGCGATCGCCAGATCGGCTTGGTTGTGCAGCACCATGTCGGCCACTTGCTTGGGATTGCCCTGCAACAGGGACAACCGAACTTTGGGAAATTTTTGCGAAAAGGTCTGCACCACCGGCGGCAGCGAGTAGCGCGCCTGCGTATGGGTGGTTGCGATGGTGAAGCTGCCACTGTCTTGCGCCGCGAACTCCTTACCGATTCGTTTCAGCGCTTCGACTTCTTGCAGAATGGTCTCGACAGCACGCAATACTTGCCGGCCGGGCTCGGTCAGACCGCGAATGCGCTTGCCATGCCGGGCGAAGATGTCGACGCCTAGCTCTTCCTCCAGCTCGATAATGGCTTTGGAGACCCCGGGCTGCGAGGTAAACAGCGCCTTGGCCGCCTCGGTCAGGTTG
>JBIKUP010000162.1:0-4508 GCA_044347535.1 Burkholderiaceae bacterium | reverse complement strand
TGCGCTGCTAAAGGCTAAAGAAGCCCTGCGCAAATCGCATGAGACGCGCGAAGTGGTCATTACCGACCTGACCTGGACTGACGTACTGCCGCCAGACTTCTTGTTTGAGTTCGATTTGGTGCTGGTACCGAGTTCTTTATCGCGCGTTGAGCTCGATAGCACGCTCGAATTTGTGAATCGTTTCTCGTTTGTCTTCAACTCGCGTCTGAAGAAGCCGCCAAAGCTGGTGATCGTACCTAGCCGTGTCGATAATCTGCAGACCTATGAGAGCATTTTCTCGAAGTCATTCAATGCAGGGTTCTTCCTATCGCCGCCGGTGATGTACAGCTCGAGTGCGCATGAATTCTTCGGTACCGAATTCTTCGTTATGACGTCGAAAAAAGAAGTGCGCGAAAACTTCCTCGAGTTTGGTCGTTCGATTGAGCAGCTGGGTGAGAGCGAAGCTGATCTGCGTTCAACCACCAAGCAAGCACCGCTGACGCAAAAGGTGAGTGGCTCGATTCTGGATCGCTTCCGTGCAGTGCGGAACTCGGATACCGAAGTTGGTGCGCGTATGGCAGCAAATGACAGCAAGCGAGTGATTGGCCCGCGTGGCAAGTCGGTGATTCCTTCGTTCTTGATTATGGGTCGCGACTGATCGTTGTGGATTTTTAGCGCTGCACGATCAATGTAGCGCAGTCGATGCGATAAAGCCCGCCAATTGGCGGGCTTTGTTTTTTCGAGTATGCCTATTCTTCACTGCGATGTCTGTCGAACAGCCACCTTGTGTTGACGACGTTTATTTTTTTTCTGCGTCTTTGCCGGCATTCTTCTCATCCGGCTTGGGTCGCGGCGGCGGAGTGCCGTAGAGCAGGATTGAGACTTCGCGATTGGTCTCAGCAAACGACTCGAGCAAGCCGTCGATCATTGCTGCAATAGTGGCGGAGTCTGCACTGCCTAGCCATTGCTCGCGGTTGTTACGCATCACGATCAATTGTTCGGCCGTGCAATCCGGTGCTTTCTTTTTCAGCCAGGCGATAGCTTTGGCGCGACGCGTTCTCTCGTCCGGGTTGTCGATGCCAATCGCTCTGAACTCAGCCACTGCGCAGTTGGGGGCTTTGAATGGCCCGGTCTTCACCGGTGGCGGCGGCGGTGGCTCTTCTTTGCCTTTCTTACCGGGCTTGGGTGCAGGCGCTGGCGCTGGTTCGGCTTGTGCGGCCGGTTTCGGGGACTCGGCCTTGGGATCGGCTTTAGGATCGGCTTTAGGATCGGCCTTGGGTTCGGCTTTGGGTGCCGCTGCGGCAGCCGGCACGGGTGCAGGTGCGGCCGTTTGGGCGTGCACGTTATTCAGGTACAGCGAGATCAGTAGTAACGCGAGTTTGGACATGGCGTTTGCGCGTTAGCTTCCCGGCCCGCCTTGGAACTGAACGGTGATACTGATCCGGCGGTTGCGCGGGTCGGCCGGATTATTCGGTATGTAGGGCGCGGTATCGGCAACGCCCTCGATCTTATCGAAGCGTGCCTCGGGAATGCCAGTGCCCTCCATGATGCGGCGGGTACTCTCTGCACGGTCACCGGATAGCGACCAGTTACTGCGTACACCATCATCGTAGGCCAGGCTGTCGGTGTGCCCGCGGATTGCAATCTTGTTTGGCATGCCCGCCACTGATTTAGCGACCTCCCGTATCAGAGTCATGGCTTTGCCATCCATGCGCGCATTACCGAGTCCGAACATCGAGAAGTCGGCTTTATCAATCACTTCGATGCGCAAACCATCTTTCTCGCGAATGAACTTCACTTGATCTTTGATTTTGTCGAGCTGGGGGTTTTGCTGCATTTTTTCTTTGACTTCTTTTTCCAGCTTGTCGAAGTTTTTCTTGTCGTTTTCTGCGGCGATACGCTGCTTCTCTGCTTCCGAGAGCTCGCTCGGATTCATGTCGTTCTTTTCATCCTTGGAGTCGCCGGCGCCGCTCTGCTTGCCACCTTCCAGTCGTGGCGTCTCGCGCTCGAACAAGCTAGTCTGCTGACCGGCGTAGGGCATGCCATCGGGGTCGGTGATGGAATTGCCGCCCATCACGCCGCCAACGCCCGCTAGGCCGCTGACGTTGGCCATACTGTGCGACATGGGCTTGAAGTAGTCGGCGATACTCTTGCGCTGATCTTCCGTTGTTGCGCCCAACAGCCACATCAACAAGAAGAACGCCATCATGGCGGTCATCATGTCGGCCAGCGCGATTTTCCAGGCGCCACCATGCGCACCGGCGTGACCGGCCTCGATCATCTTTTTCTTGACGATCGGTTCTAAGGGGACGGCTTCCGCCGCTGCGCCTTCGGCTGGTTTGTTATCGGCTGGTTCAGCCATGTCTGATACCTGAGAGGGTTAGTAAAGAGAATCGACAGCAGCAGCTCAAAATGAAGTAAAAACGGGCGTTTTGCTGTGCTCTTTTATGCAAGATAATACCGGATATATTGCTTTACGGAACGTTTTGAAAGGCGGTTTCCCTTGCTGTCATTCGCGCTCCGACTCTAGCAAAGCCCTCATGCCACCACTAATTTCGCGTGCTGTTTTCCTGCTGATCCTGGTTTCGGCCATGCCGGCTATTGCCGTCGCGGCCAACAAGGCACCTGACGGGGTTCCGACTGTGTCCGCAGTTGGGCCAGACGCCGCACCCGAGGCAGCGACCACCGCCACCCAAAAGTCGCTGGTACAGGCGCGCAAGTGGATGGTGTCTTCCGCCAATCCGCTGGCGAGCGAGGCGGGGCGCCAGGTGCTGCGTGACGGCGGTAGTGCGGTCGATGCGGCGATCGCCATGCAGATGGTATTGGCACTGGTCGAGCCACAATCCTCGGGGCTGGGCGGTGGTGCATTTATCGTTAGCTATGACGCGAAGCGCCGTCGTGTGACCACCATCGACGGTCGCGAGACCGCGCCTGCAGCAGCTACACCGCAGCTGTTCATGGTAGACGGCAAGCCTTTGGGTTTTGCGGATGCGGTGAATAGTGGTTTGGCGGTGGGTGTGCCCGGAGTATTGCGCGCGCTGGAGCTGGCGCATCAGCGTCATGGCCGTCTGCCTTGGGCGAGGTTAGTGCAACCTGCTATTCGTTTGGCGGAGGAAGGCTTCGCAGTCTCACCACGTTTGCACGCGCAAATTAAGGGTAACCGTCATCTCGCTGCGCAAGCAGCCGCGCGTGACTACTTTTATCCGCTGGGGCAGCCGGCAGCGGTGGGTTATGTACTGAGGAATCCTGCGTTAGCTGAGGTGTTGCGCCGATTAGCGAGCGACGGTGTGTCAGCGTTTTATAGCGGTGATGTCGCGCGCGACATGGTGCACGCTGTTAGCGCCCATGCGCGGCCGGGTGCGCTTAGTGCGCAAGACTTGGCGGAGTATCGTGCGATTGAACGTGAGCCAGCGTGCAGTCGCTATCAGCAGTATCAGATTTGCGGCATGGGGCCGCCGTCATCCGGGCCAATAACTGTGATGCAGATACTGGGCATGCTGCAGCAACATGATGTGGCTAGCATGCAGCCCGGCTCGCGCGAGGCGGTGCATTACTTCTCTGAAGCGGCGAGGTTGGCGTTTGCGGATCGTGAGCGTTATGTCGCCGACCCTGAGTTTGTGCGCGTGCCTGTGCAAGCGATGCTGGATAGCCGTTATTTGGCTTGGCGCGGTGCGCTGATCGATGCGCGGCAATCGATGGGCGTAGCGCAAGCGGGTGACCCGCTCGGCATGCTGAAACTACGCGGCGAGAGTGGTGCAGTCGATCAACCATCGACCACCCATCTAGTCGCTATCGATGCGCAAGGCAATGCGGTGAGCATGACCAGCACGATTGAATCCGAGTTCGGCAGCAAAATTTTTGTGCGTGGTTTTTTGCTGAATAATCAGCTGACCGATTTTTCTTTACTGCCGACGGATGCAGCGGGCCGTCCCGTAGCGAACCGTGTTCAGCCGCGCAAGCGACCGCGTAGCGCTATGTCGCCGCTGATCGTACTGAAGGATGACAAGCCTTATCTCTTGCTGGGTTCACCCGGTGGTAGTTCGATTATTTTGTATGTGGCTAAGACACTGATCGGCGCGCTCGATTGGCAGCTCGATATTCAACAAGCGATTGCTTTGCCTAACATGGGTAGTCGTAATCGCGATACTGAATTAGAACAGGGCAGCAGTTTGGAAAGCCTGCATCAGGCCTTGCGTCAAAGCGGTCATCGCGTCACTATCGCGCCTTCGCCCAGTGGCGTGCACGCGATCATGATCAAGCCCGATGGTTTGTTTGGCGGGGCTGATCCGCGGCGCGAGGGCGTTGCCTTGGGTGACTAATATGCGGCTTGCACATCGGTTGGCGCTGTTGATGGCTTTACTTGGCAGCATGCTTGGTAGCAGTGGCCTTGTGCTGGCCGATACCTTGCAAAAAATTACCAGTAGCGGTCGTATCACCTTAGGCTATCGCGAATCGTCGGTGCCCTTTAGCTATCTCGCTGGCCCGCGGCAGCCGATCGGCTTTGGCGTGGACATCTACACGCATTTAAT
>JBIKUP010000160.1:0-4561 GCA_044347535.1 Burkholderiaceae bacterium | reverse complement strand
ACGCGCCTTGAGGATGCCGTCTTGGTGAATGCCCGAGGCATGTGCAAATGCATTCGCGCCCACCACCGCCTTGTTGGGCTGCACAGCAAAACCAGTAATCTGCGATACCAGCTTCGAGGTCGGCACAATCTGTGCGGTGTCGATACCCACATCCAGCTTGAAGTGATCTCGGCGGGTCTTCACCGCCATGACGATCTCTTCCAGCGCGGTATTGCCCGCACGTTCACCCAGGCCATTGATGGTGCACTCGATCTGACGGGCACCACCAATCATCACCGCGGCTAAGGAGTTGGCGACAGCCATACCGAGATCGTTGTGGCAGTGCACGGACCACACCGCCTTGTCCGAGTTGGGGATACGCTCGCGCAGGGTTTTAAGCGTGTGGCCGATCATCTCCGGCACACCATAGCCCACGGTATCAGCGAAGTTAATAGTGGTCGCACCCTCATCAATTACGCCCTCAAGCACACGACACAGAAAATCGAGATCCGAGCGGCTACCGTCCTCAGGACTGAACTCAACATCATCGGTAAATTTCCGCGCGTAGCGCACTGCCAGACGCGCCTGCTCGTACACCTGATCAGGTGACATGCGCAACTTCTTCTCCATGTGCAGCGGCGACGTCGCGATAAAGGTGTGAATGCGCTTTCTCGCTGCGGGCTCCAGTGCCTCGGCTGCGCGCGCAATGTCGCGCTCATTGGCACGCGACAGCGAGCAAATAATCGACTCCTTGACCGTGCTGGCAATCGCGCGGATCGCGTCAAAATCACCCGGCGAGGAAGCGGCGAAGCCCGCCTCGATGACGTCGACCTTGAGACGCTCCAACTGACGCGCGATGCGGAGTTTTTCCTCGCGTGTCATCGAGGCGCCGGGCGACTGCTCGCCATCGCGGAGGGTGGTGTCAAAAATAATCAGCTTGTTCGAATCGGGCATTTTGGGCTCCCGGAGTATTAAATCAGTGGGTTGGGCATATTTTCGCCTGCCCTCGCATTTGTTGCGCGGGCCGGGCAAAGCTCAAGTTGGGGGTAAGAGAGTATCTGCGCCTTAGCGCAGTAGGTATAGCAGCAGCAGACCGGACGGGCTGCCGAGGGGAAGAAACTGGTGATGACGAATAGCGCTTAACATGAGAGCAAGAATACGGGGGAATGCCGCAAAGTGCAACCACCAGATTTCTATCGTGCCGATAGCCGGCAACGCTATTTCTCGTCACCCGGCTCGGAACTGGTCTGCACCAGACTGACCGGATTCCCCTTAGCCCAAAACCAGAGCGCCACGACATAACCCGACAAGCCGTACACCACAAACAGCCCGAACAGCACTTTCGGAGGGTCGCTCGACACTGCCACAAAAATCAACACAATCAAAAAGATCGCAATGAACGGTACCGACTTCTTAAAGTTGACGTCTTTGAAGCTGTAGAACGGCGCATTGGTGACCATGGTCAGCCCAGAATAGACCGTGATGGTCCACGCCAGCCAGCTGAAGTCCGCCCCGCCAATGCGCAGGTCATCCATCAACCAGATGAAGCCCGCCACCAGTGCCGCCGCCGCCGGGCTGGGCAGCCCCTGGAAGAAACGCTTGTCGACCACGGCAATATTGGTGTTGAAGCGCGCCAACCGCAACGCGGCACCTGCACAGTACACAAACGCTGCCAGCCACCCCAGCTTGCCCATGCCACGCAGCGCCCATTCGTACACGATCAGTGCAGGTGCAGCACCAAAGGAGACCATGTCCGACAAACTATCGTACTGCGCGCCGAACTCGCTTTGGGTATTGGTCAGGCGAGCCACGCGACCATCGGTGGCATCGAGCACCATCGCCGCAAAAATCGCGACGGCAGCGTTATAGAACTGGCCGTTCATCGCCATCACGATGGCGTAAAAACCGCAGAACAAAGCAGCCGTCGTGAATGCGTTAGGCAACAGGTAAATACCGCGGCTGCGCAAACGTCCGACCGCCGGCTCGCCATCGTCGTTGGCGCGGCGCGACGCAAGGCGATTCAGCCGAAACGGCTTCGCCAAGCCCGGCTTGGCGGTCGCTGCCTTCAGCTTCTGTTTACGGGGGTTGAAAATGCGCATAGCGCCTCGCTTAGATTACAGCTCGGCCAGAACGGTCTCGGTCGCCGACACCTTGTCGCCGACAGCTACGGTAGGACGCGCAGTCAGCGGCAGATAGACATCCACGCGCGAGCCGAAGCGGATAAAGCCGTAGCGCTGCCCGCGTGCAAGGCGATCACCCACCGCAACATAGCAAAGGATGCGGCGCGCAATCAGGCCGGCCACCTGCACGAATGTCACCACCGCACCACTATCCGCTGTGACTACGACCGCATTACGTTCGTTCTCGGTAGAGGCCTTATCAAGATCAGCATTGACAAACTTACCGGGGAAATACTCAACCTTGGTGATGGTGCCGTCGACGGGTGATCGGTTCGAATGCACATTGAAGACATTCATGAACACACTGATCTTCAGCGCCTCTCGGCCAGCGTAAGGGTCGTGCGCCTTCTCGACCACCACGATACGGCCATCAGCCGGTGACAGAACCGCATTCGCCTGCTGCGGAATCATGCGCGGCGGATCACGGAAAAACTGCAGCACAAACAGCGCAATCAGCCAGAACGGCCAAGACCAGGCACCAAGCAATGCGGTGGCAACTGCCGCCGCCACGATGGCGAGCAAGAGAAATGGCCAGCCCTCGCGGGCAATGATGGGGTGCGGGTAGTGATTGTTCAATTGGGCTCCAGATATCGCCGGCCAGTACCGGTAATTTCTTACAGGCAATTCCAGCCAAACCGCTATTTTAGCGCCCCCCAACCTGATCGGCACATCGGCCATTTAACGTCAACGATGAGGACACTTGGTGAAATCGAAACTTTCGCCGAACAAATGTGCGTTTATCGCCACGAATAATCGGAAAAAGTAACTTGTCACAATCAGACGGTCATGAGGGCTCCACCCAAGGCGTCAGCGGTTAGTCACCGGAATCAATTCTTCGAAGGAAAGTATGCGCGCGTCTCAAGCCCACCAAACTGTCAACGATGCGTTGATGGTGATGCGGGAAGCCTTCCGCGATCAGGCAGAAGTTGGGGTGAACCCTGACGGCAATCTGGTCTACGTCAACCCCAGCCGGAAGGACCAAAACCCCGCCAGCCGCTCGGATCCCGAAATGGTGCGGATCGTGCTAGCAGCGAAAATCGAAAATGAACTTGCCGCCCAATGGCGTAGCTTGGATGAATTGCGGCGGCACATCACGAGCAAGCTTCCCAGCCTTGCCAAGATCGACTTCAAACCCGAGAACCCAGCCATCCCCCTACTACACCATGAATGGGAGGAACTGCTGAAAGAGACCAACGCGGTCAGCTGCGCCGAGTTTGTGTCTAACAAAAGAGTGATGGCCCGCCGGGAAAAACTGGTGGATGTTTTACGCGAAGCCCTTCCGAAAAACGGAGTTCTGACGCCGCTTAACGATAACCGCTATGAAGCCACCCTCGTCGCCTCGGAAGCACAACAAGAGGAAATGCTGACGGCTTTTACAAACAATAAATACCGCAGCATTGATACTTCGTTAAACATCACAAACCAACTCGTTAAGGACAGCCATCGCGCTAATGACCTGCAGATACTTATGCCTGCTAGAGGTGATATCAAGCGCGAGAAGATCCAACTGAACCACGCGCCAGCGGAGCAAACCGCAAATACGCTGAAGCACTTGACGGAGCTAAGGCATACGCGACAGACAGAAGTTTCTAAAAAATCACCGCAGGATCAATCAGATAGTGCGGATAGAAACTTCATGCAGGTCCTATCAATGATAACGGATCAGACTCTGCGGAATCATCTCAACGAGCTTCGAACCGGCATGCTGGGCAATGGACCCGTGATCTTTAACCCTGACAATGCGACAAGCCTCCGACAACTGGCGATCGACAACGATGGAAATCCGCTTATCACAATCAGAGAAGAGACACTTTCAAGGTCGTTCGTGGCCTTAGACGTAGCCATAGACGCACTTGGATTGAAGTCTCCGCCAAAGAACGCACCGATTAGCAACGAAAATTCTACATTCTCATTCGCGGCCGCTTTGACTGTAAGTCGGAAGGACGCAGAACAGGGAATACTGCGCGCGCGATTCATCGGCCCACCTGAGCTCACCATCAAGTTCTCTCTCGACTGGCAGAAAATTGATCCGATACTGGCGCGGGAGTGGCCATAAACATTGACGCCCGAAGCTTCGTGAGTAGCAGTTTCGGCTGAACGGTTTATCGGCAAGGAGTTTTTATCAATGAACCGCATAACATCTCAAACCTCGCTTCAGGCGGCGAAGGTGATACAAGACGCATCACAATTTGAAGATGTACAAATTACCGTAAGTTGGTCAGGCGATGTGCGAGAAGCCAACGTGCTGGAAAGAGTGATTTACGGAGTCGTCGATTTTTTTGATGCGGGCGCACCGGAGAGGCGCAGGAATAAAGCGCGAGAGGCAGTAAAGACAAAGTTAACTACCGAGGTATCGATCTTGGTTGGACCTCCCTCAAGAGTTGGCTCAGCTGCCTTACCCA
>JBIKUP010000159.1:0-4569 GCA_044347535.1 Burkholderiaceae bacterium | reverse complement strand
CAACCTGGAAAGCTTCGCGCCTTATCTGCAAGCGCTGTGTAAACTCTCCGAAGTTCAGATCGTGTCTGAGTTACCTGCGTCACCGGCACCGGTGTCGGTGGTCGGTACCACCCGGCTGATGCTGAAGGTGGAGATTGATGTTGCCGCAGAACGCGAGCGGCTTGGCAAAGAGGTAGCGCGCCTCGAGAATGAAATTCAAAAGGCAAACGCCAAGCTGGGTAATGAGAGCTTCACCGCTCGCGCGCCGGCAGCGGTGGTGGCACAAGAAAAAGAACGGCTGGAGAATTTCTCAGCCACGCTGCAGAAGGTGCAGCAGCAACTCGCGCAGTTAAAATAATTCTAACGAGAGGAGGCTCCAAATGATGAAATCCATAACTTTTTTTGCGCTTCTTTTGGGCGCACTCTTTACTGCGCAGGCATCTGAGTCTCCGGTTGGATTGTGGCGTACGATTGACGACAAAACCGGCAAAGAGAAATCATTGGTCCGCATCGTCGAAGCTAATGGCGAATTGCGTGCAACTATTGAAAAACTCTATCGCGAGCCACACGAGGAGCTGAATCCTAACTGCGATAAATGCCCGGGTGATCGCAAGAACCAGCCAGTGCTTGGCATGACCATCATGACCGGGCTCAAGAAAGCAGGAAGCGAATACGATGGCGGCGAGATTCTTGACCCCGCTAACGGGAAGATTTACCGCTGCAAGATGTGGACTGCCGAGGGCGGCAAGAAACTCAATGTGCGGGGGTTCATCGGGGTATCGCTGCTGGGAAGAACGCAGGTCTGGGTCAGAGAAGAGTGATGCGTATGACGTTTGGCTTGGGTGATAAAACAGGTCGTAGTTTTACGACTGCCACAAATCACCATTTGGGCTTGTCCGCGGCGCGGTGACACCGAAATGCTGATAAGCCGAGGGCGTTGCAATGCGTCCGCGCGGCGTACGCTGCAGATAACCTTGCTGTATCAAGTACGGTTCGAGTACGTCTTCGATCGTATCGCGCTCTTCACCAATCGCTGCAGCGAGGTTATCTAGTCCAACCGGTCCACCGCTGAACTTAAACAAGACCGCTTCCAACAACTTGCGGTCCATTAGATCAAATCCGACCGGATCAACATCGAGCATCTTGAGCGCCGCGTCGGCGATCTCGCGCGTAATTCGCCCCTCACCCTTTACCTCGGCGTAATCGCGAACCCGTCGCAGCAAGCGGTTTGCAATACGCGGTGTGCCGCGACTGCGGCGCGCGATCTCCAGCGCACCCTGATCCACAATCATGGCGTTTAGCAGGGAAGCACTTCGTGTGACGATGCGTGCGAGCTCTTCCGGCGTGTAGAACTCAAGACGCGCGACAATGCCAAAGCGGTCGCGCAGCGGATTGGTCAGCATACCGGCGCGTGTGGTTGCGCCAACCAGCGTGAACGGTTGCAAATCGAGTCGCACCGATCGTGCGGCCGGGCCTTCACCGATCATGATATCGATCTGGTAATCCTCGAGCGCAGGGTAGAGAATTTCTTCGACGATCGGCGACATGCGATGAATCTCATCGATGAACAGCACATCGTTCTTTTCCAGATTGGTCAGCAGGGCCGCTAAATCGCCCGGCCGCTCAAGTACCGGGCCAGAGGTCTGGCGCAAGTTAACGCCCATCTCGCGCGCAATAATGTGCGCCAGTGTGGTCTTGCCCAGACCGGGCGGGCCAAACAGTAGCGTGTGATCCAGTGCCTCGCTACGTTTTCTGGCGGCGGCAATGAAAATCTCTAACTGCTCGCGGGCCTTGGTTTGCCCGATGTACTCATCGAGATTGTGTGGCCGCAGCGCACGCTCGATCGCCTCTTCATTGGGCGATACCGGGGCTGCGTCGATAACGCGGCGCTCGTTGAAGTTGTCGGTCTGAATGCTCATCGCTGCATTGTAGCCGCGCAGGTGGTGTTCATGCCTTAGACAAGGCCTTTAGCGCTTGACGTATGCCATCGGAGACCGAGCTACCGGCGGGTACTTGTTTGATTGCCAGTAGCGCTTCTTTCTCTGAATAACCCAGCGCCAGCAGTGCGCTGAGAACATCGTTGCTGCTCTCCCCCTCGGTGCCCGGGGCAGCGCCTAGTTCAGCACCGAGTTTGCCTTTCAGTTCAAGCAGTAAACGCTCGGCAGTTTTTTTGCCAATGCCGGGGATGCGCGTTAAGCGACCGACTTCTTGCAGCGTGACCGCCTGCGTCAAGTCATTGACGGACATGCCCGATAAAATCGCCAAGGCGGTTCTCGCACCGATGCCGCTAATCTTGATCAGCTCTCGAAACAGCTCGCGTTCCTGTGTCGTACCAAAACCATACAACAGCTGCGCATCTTCCCGAACCACCATATGCGTCAACAGCGTGATGCGCTCGCCAGTGGCGGGTAAGTTGTAGAAAGTACTCATCGGCACACCGACTTCATAGCCGACGCCATTGCAATCCACGATGAGTTGCGCGGGATTTTTGTCGAGCAAAAGGCCAGATAAACGACCGATCATTGAAACACCCAGGAAAATTTTTTCAGATGATAACGCCTTGGCGTAGCCGGAGCCTTATCGACCTCGTGGCGTGACCTTGTTTATCGCTTACCCAACTCGACGCTTAACCGATCAGCCGGCCGCCACGCACACGTAAACCACGCCGCGCCAGTTCAGGCGCGACCGCACCCAAGACTGCGCGTCCTGCACCAGCATGCGCATGACAAATCGCGATACCGAGCGCATCCGCCGCGTCGGTGCCGGGCAAGGCATCGAGTTTCAGCAATCGCTGCACCATCGCCTGTACTTGGGCTTTTTGCGCTTTACCGTGGCCAGCGACGGATTTCTTCATCTGCAAGGCGGTGTACTCCGCCACCGGCAGATTTGCGCCCACCAAGCCGCAGATGGCGGCACCACGTGCCTGACCCAATAGCAGCGTCGATTGCGGGTTCACATTCGAAAAAACAATCTCGATTGCCGCGCACTCCGGTTGGTAAGTCTGCACCAGCTGACTGACGCCCTCAAGGATGACCTTTAGTCTGGACGGTAAATCGCCATCCGGTATTTGGATGGTGCCAGAGGCGACGTAGGACAGACGCGCGCCAGCTTGATGAATCACACCGAAACCGGTGACGCGCAGCCCAGGGTCGATACCAAGGATTTTCATGCGCGGATTATGACAGTAGCGCGAAGCAAAGGTGGCGGGAGCCAGGTACCGCCAGCGTCACCAACAACGCCAGCGATTCTTGGTTGAGGATTTTAGTGTCGGAAGTGCCGTGTCCCGGTGTAAGCCATGACAACGCCTTGCTCATCCGCAGCATCGATCACTTCCTGATCCCGCATAGACCCACCGGGGTGGATAACGCAATTCGCGCCTGCAGCAACCACTACATCCAGACCATCGCGAAAGGGGAAGAAGGCATCAGATGCCACCACAGAACCGGCTAATGACAAGCCCGCGTTTTGCGCTTTGATGGAAGCGATACGTGCCGAATCGATTCGGCTCATCTGCCCTGCACCCACACCGAGTGTCATGCCATTACCGCAAAACACAATCGCATTCGATTTAACAAACTTGGCGACACGCCAGGCAAACATCATGTCGAGCAGCTGTGCAGGGGTTGGCTGTTTTTTGCTGACGATCGTTAGTTCATTCGCTTGTACATTTTTCGCATCTGCAGATTGCAGTAGCAGACCACCACCGACGCGCTTGAGATCGAAAGGGTTTACTGCCTGCCCAAGCGGTATTTCGAGCAGACGCACATTCTGTTTGCTCTCAAATACCTTGCGCGCCGCGTCGCTGAACGCGGGTGCAATCAAGACTTCAACAAACTGCTGCACCACAGCTTCTGCTGCTTTGCCATCCAGTGCGCAGTTGAAGGCGATGATGCCGCCAAACGCTGAGGTGGGGTCGGTTTTCAAGGCCTTGCTATACGCCTCATGCGCATCAGCGCCGACCGCAACGCCACAGGGGTTGGCATGCTTGACGATCACACAGGCGGGAGCACCCAAGCTCTTGACGCATTCCCATGCCGCATCGGCATCGGCAATATTGTTATACGAGAGTTCCTTGCCCTGATGCTGGCGGTAGTTGGCAAGCGCACCTTCAATGGAAGTTACGTCACGATAGAACGCCGCAGATTGATGCGGGTTCTCGCCATAGCGCATGTCTTGCAGTTTGACGAACTGCAGGTTGAGTGTGGCTGGATACGCCGCGCGCGATTGATGTTGCCGATCCGGCCCGAGCGCACTTAGGTAATTGGTAATAGCGCCATCGTACTGTGCGGTGTGCGCAAATACTTTAATCGCCAAGTCAAAGCGCGTATCAAAACTGACTTCGCCTGAATTAGTCCGCATCTCAGCAAGTACACGCTGGTAATCGGAAGGGTCACAAATCACGACCACATCTTTATGATTTTTAGCTGAAGAGCGCAGCATGGCCGGGCCACCGATATCGATGTTTTCGATTGCGTCTTCGAGTAGGCAATTGTCTTTGGCGACCGTCTGCTGGAAGGGGTACAAATTCACGACCACCATATCGATGGTTGGAATATCGTGCTGCGACAGCGCATCCATATGCTGCGGCAT
>JBIKUP010000158.1:0-4581 GCA_044347535.1 Burkholderiaceae bacterium | reverse complement strand
ATCAGTACCGAATAGGGATACCCACCAAAGGTGCCGTACTCTTCTTCGTATACTTTCTTGAACAGCGCACTGGTGTCATAGTCGACCGCAGTTTCGAGATCATTCAGCAATTCTTGCTTGCTGACGCTCATCAGGCGAATTTTCAGGCGGGTGCTGGTCTCGCTACCGAACACAAAATCGTGCAGACCGTGCCATGCGCCTTCCAACGCCTGAAACTCCGGGTGATGCATGATGGCGTTGACTTGATTGGTCAGCAAGTCATCGATCTCAGCGATACGCTCGTTGATCATCGCGACCACGCCCTTGTCGGGGCTGAACTTCATGTCTTCGTCAAGAATTTGCGATGCAAACTGGCTCAGCATTCGCTTTGCATACAGCTCTTGCGAAGGCTCGTTGGCCATTTTGCCGTTCAGGACGATCTGGTCCAGGAGGCTGCCGGTGCCAGAAGCGCCAGCGCCAGAGGAGGAGGATTTAGTATCTGCCATGTCGGTCACTCGTCTCGGTCAGGATGCGGAGGATTGCCTGCGATCGTTATTGGTTATTCGGCGCTCGGCGCGTCGTCGGACTTCGCCTCGGGCTTGTCGTCTTCTTTCTTCGCAGCGGGCTTGTCGGTTGTGCTGCTCGAGCCGCCACCAGCAGCACTGCGAATCTGCTTCAGACCCTCGGTATTCTTCACAATCCCTGCCAGTAGACCGTCGAGGTCATCATTGCCGTCCAGCTTGGCCAGCAGATCACGCAGCTCAAGCCGCGCTTCCAGCAATTTCTTCAGGCGCGGTACCTGGTCAACAATCCCCTCAGGATGGAAGTCGGCAAACTTCTTCGGCGTGAGCTCGATCTTCAGGTTGCCGCTACCTTTCATCATGTCCGGTACGCTCATATCGAGTCGTGGGCCAATCTTGGCCATGATCTCGTCAAAGTTATCGCGATCGATTTCGACGAAGCGCCGGTCTTTCATTTTGGGTGGCGCGCTCGCAGGCTTGCCCGCCAGATCAGCGAGAACGCCGACCACCAACGGCAACTCACGCTTTTCGATGGCATCACCGATCTCGACGTCGTAGGTGATCTGTACTCGGGGCGGGCGGTTGCGCCCCACCCATTTCTGCAGACTCTCAGCCATAGCTTGATACCTCCATTGGTGCGGGCACTACCGGCCACGCAATATTAGTTCTCCGCGGCAATACTACATATACTTTAGTATTGGTGCAAGAAGAAACAAAAAATTTATTCGCTCCGCCCTAGCGTAATTTATTGAGCAGCTTGTCGGCCATAACGGCCGCTAGCTGGCTGCGCAAACGGGTCACCGATAGCCGTTCCTGCTCGATGCGGGCGGCATCCTGAATCTGGTCGATCACGCGTGCCTTGGCCTTATCGATCGCGTGCTGGGTCAGCTGCAGCTCAGCTCTTAGCTGCTCGCGTCGCTCAATTCTTTCGGCCAGATCGCGTAAGGCCTCGGTGATGCCATGCCAGGGGCCGTCGCCATCGCCCATGCCTTGATCAAGCTGCGTGAACAACTGGCTTAGGCTATCTCCTAGCTCTGCCAATGTCTCTGCAGGACTGCTCTGGCCCGGCTCGGCGCTGATCGATGAGATCGCGCGATCGACCAGTAGATTGGTCTCGCTGAGTTGGCGCGCCAGATCGCCAAAGCCAGGCGGCAGGCGTCCTAAGCCGAGGTCTTCGCCCATGCTTGCGCCAGCGTCCAGTCGCGAACTACTTGGCGTGCCAGTGCGCGGTGGCGGTGACGCTGGCCCATGGAATGCGCGCCCAAACGGGTTGCCGCTGCTGCGGCCGCGCGCATCCTCGGGCGCAGTGCTTCCCCACGCATCGCTGGGCTCGCCAAAGGGCGGCTGCGGTGGCTTTTGCATCGGCTTGCTTGCTCCTTTGGCTACGCCTATAACTCACACTAAAGTATAATACAGTCCATATCTTGCGGGAAACATGCTGATGCGAAATTTTATTCAGCCACAGCAGTGGACGGGCGCGCAGGAGGGCTCGCGTGGCTGATCTGGCGGCGCTATTTCCCACGATGCCTTTCGCACTGGGCGTACTGTTGATCGGCCTGATCCTGATCGCGCTCGCGGTTTGGCTGCTCACTCGCCAGCTGCGTGAGCAGCGCCGCCGACGCCGTATCGACGACATGCTGCAAGAGCTGGCTGAGCGTCGGCTGGCACTGCGCGAGACCGAGGTCGATCGGTCGCGCTTTCTGGCGGCGTTCAGTCATGACCTGAAACAGCCGATGCAGGCCATTAATCTCTACTTGGGTAGCGTCGAGCGCAGTCTTGCGCATGCCTCACTTGAAACTGCCGAGCGATCACGCGCTACTGAAAGCCTACTGCGTCTCAGGCAAAGCATGGGCTACATGAACGATGTGTTCGACAGCATGCTGGATGTCAGCCGGCTCGACAGTGGCGCGCTGGAGGTATCCATTGAACGTATCGATGCCCGTGAATTCTGCGAACGTATGGTGGCGCAGCATCGTCGTATGGCGGAGGATTTAGGTCTTACGCTGACCCTGCGCGCTCCCGAGCATGAAGTACTTTTCTTGCAAACTGATCCTCGACTGCTCGAACGCATCTTGCGTAATTTCATCAGCAACTCGATGCGGTATACCCAACGAGGTGGAGTTCGCTTACGGATCTCACGTCGTGGAGAGCGCTGTCGCATCGCAGTGATTGATACGGGCGCTGGTATTGCTGCTGGGCTTCGTAAAAAAATCTTCGACGAATTCACACGTGGCGATCATGCTGCGATGACGACGCAAGGTGTGGGGTTGGGTCTGGCGATTGCACGTCGCCTTGCCGCCCGTATTGGTGCCCGCATCTCACTCGGTAGTCATGTGGGTATCGGCTCGGTATTTGCGATTGATCTACCATTGGCAACCCAAGCGATCGGCGGCAGCGAACAGGTATCGCTAGCTGAGACGTATTTGATTGAGCGCTTATTGCCGCAAGTGTTGTTCGAACCACCCGAGAATACCTTGATGGTGTGTATCGATGCCGATCCTGATGTAGGTAATGCGCTGCGCCTGCTTGCTCCGGGAATTGGCATCTCGGTCATCGTGGCGGGTAGCAGCGATGACGCTATTCGACAACTAGCCGCGCAGGGTGGCATACCCAGTTTGCTGATGGTGGATGCGCAAATGCAATCTGAGCCAGTCGCTCACGTCATTACGCGTATGAATGATGAATTCAACAGCAACATACCAGTGCTTTTGTGCAGCGATGAGTCACCGTTTAGCGACCTGCAGCGACAAGTAGGTTCGCGAGTGACGCTGCTGCAGCGTCCGTTCAGTACTGAAAAACTACGCGCGGCGATCAATACCGCTCTCTTTGCTGAGCCAGAATAGAACCTGTTTCAAAAAAATCCGAGCACTGTTGTTGGTGGTGCCAACCATCTAATGGTTGTTGGCGAACAGGCCGAGCTTTTGGGCAACTAACACGGCTTGGGTACGACTGGCCACATGCAGTTCGCGGAAGATACCGCCGACATGCGATTTTGCGGTGATCTCGGTTATGCCCAATTGATCGGCAATCTCGCGATTACTCATGCCTTGGCAGATCATCGATAGTACCTGTACCTGTCGCTCGGTGAGTGCAATGCGGGTGAGCGCCGAGCTATCTGCCAAGCCACGCGCTGACAACCAGGTGCCTTTGATGAGCGTGCCTTCTACTGCTTGCGCGACGATGGTGATGGCATCATCCGTAGGCGCTGCTTTACTGATAAAGGCAGCGGCGCCCGCACCCAAGCATGCGCCGACTTGCAGTGCATCATCATTGCCTGAGATAGCAATCACCTGTACCGATTCACTGAGTACGAGTAGCTGGCTGATGGCGGCGAGTCCGCTAATGCCGGGAAGGCCCAGATCAATTAGCACCAACCAAGGCTGCGCTTTGCGCTTCTTGACTTCTTGTTTGAGTAAGGCGATGCCGGATTCTGCATCACCGACAGCTTCTAGCCGCAAGCGCGGGAAACGTTTGCGCAATGCATCGGCTAGCGCCACTCGGATGATGGGGTGATCATCAATGATCAGCAGGGAGGGGGAAACATGCATGGAGGCGATTGTAAATGACAATCTAGCGCAGCAAGCTTAATCCCAGAATCAAGCCTGCCAGCAGCAGCGCAAGGATCAATCCAATCAGCATAGGCGAACCGCTACGACGTTGCTGTAGCTCAGGGAGCAGCTCTGTCGTGCGGACAGAGGCCAGTACTTTAAGTTCGGCAACCGGTAAATGGCCCCACATGGCCCGACTAATGCCATCCACTGGCGCTGCCTCGATGGGCGCCACGCGCTGTTCGGCGGGTGCGTTATCGGTTTGTAAAAAATAGGTCTCAGGTAGGCCCATTGCAATCGCGATACGACGCGCGCAATCGATACGATGTGCTTCGTCGACGAAGGTATGCGAGGCGCCTTCTTCAATGGCACGAATTTGTGCATCACTCAAGCCGGACAGCATAGCGAGCGTTACGGTACTTAGGTGATGCTCGCGTCGCACCCGCTCGATCATTTTGCCGAGTACGGTGGTTTGCAACTGTGGTTCGTGCCGGAAGCGATTCATAGCCTCGCCTCACGGCTAGCAGCGTAGG
>JBIKUP010000157.1:0-4583 GCA_044347535.1 Burkholderiaceae bacterium | reverse complement strand
CATTATTGCTTTATCAGTTAGGTCTCGGAAAATCGGATAAAGAGCCTGTCTCGTTAGGTCGATGGCAAGGCGGCAGTACCGCAGACAGTACACGACGTACGACAAGGTACTGCCAACGCCGCAAGCGGCCTAACGATACAGGCTCTAAACCCGAACATCCACAGTGCCGCCTGTAATCATGGAATGACGATCATCATGCTCACGTTTCAACCGGGACGGCGGCTCGTACAAAGAATGCATGATCTTCGGTGGTGTTACGAGTTCACGCTGTGCCGCAGGCGCCGCGCCTGCCGCTGCACTGGGTAGTTGGGTTGGCTTTGCGCTCGGCCCGCCGCGTTGTGCAGCCACTTGCGCCGGCGGCGGCGAGGGATCCAGAGAGCTACGGCCCTCGACCTGGCGCCGCTGAACTGCTGCGGCCTTGGAACGATCTTCGGAACGCTCAGCCATCGCCTCCGGCAGCGCAGGCGCAGCCGTGTTACGGCGGTACGTGGTCAGCGCCGGATCGCGATTCTGATATTGATCGGATGAGGTACCTATCGCTGGCATTACAGGTCTCCAAAACTACCTGCATTATCTGCGAATCTGCGCCACCGTAATAGCGGTAATGGGGGTGCCGGCGCAGTGAAAGCCTATTGCGACTGACATATAATCAAATCGCACCAAAAAATATTATCAACTCTGCATCATTAGCTACGGAGGATGACATGCACATCCTTTCGCTTTCCGACATTCAGTTGATTATCCGGCTGTTCGAGCAGCGCGACGTGCTGTCCGATACGCAGGGGCGCGAGCACCAGATCTATCACCTGATCAAGATGGGTTATTTACGCCCATTGCGGGGCATCTACGCACTAACTGAGCTTGGGGAAAGAACTGCGCGCTCCTTGCAGATGCGTCAATTCGTGCCAAGCAAAATGGCCGAACCTGAGCACGCGCTAACGGACAAAAGCGGCGAGGCTGCGTCCCTAACTGCGACTGAATCTCCAGCAGAACTGACGACAGATTCGGCACCGGAATCTGCTGCACTGGCGGAGTAGGCGTAAGTACCCACAGCTGCCAAACAGGCTTCTAATGCGGGCAGGTTTGCGTGAAGGTCGGACAGTAGTGCGATTCTCGCAGATTGCTCCGTTGTCGCCTGTGGTGGCAAAGCCTTAGTCAGTGCTTAGCGCTTTGGATTAGGCGAGCGTTGGCGATGCACCAGATCATAAAGCAGTGGCAGCACCAACAGTGTCAGCACGGTCGATGACAAGATACCGCCGATAACGACCGTCGCGAGCGGTCGCTGAACTTCAGCGCCAGTGCCGGTAGCAATCGCCATCGGCAAGAAACCCAGCGAGGCAACTAACGCCGTCATAAGCACCGGACGCAAGCGCGTTAACGTGCCCTCGCGCACTGCATCGTCCACGCCATGGCCTTGCTCGATCAGGTTACGAATAAAACTGATCAGCACCAACCCATTCAAGACTGCCACGCCGGAGAGCGCGATAAAGCCGACTGCCGCTGAAATTGATAGCGGAATATCGCGCAACCAAAGCGCAAGCACACCACCCGTCAGCGCGAACGGGATACCGGTGAACACCAACAGACCATCTTTCAGATTACCGAACACGGCATACAGCAGCAGGAATACCAGCAAGAGTGCAGCCGGTACGACCACCTGCAAACGCTTGGCAGCCGATTGCAGGTTTTCAAAAGTACCGCCCCAACTTACCCAATAGCCCGTGGGTAATGACAGATTAGCCAAACGCTGCTCGGCTTCAGCCGCGAAAGAACCCACATCCCGGCCGCGCACATTCGCCATCACGACGACACGTCGTTTGCCATTCTCGCGACTTACTTGGTTGGGCCCCGGCGCGAGATGTAAGTCAGCCACTTCAGATAATTGAATGAATCCGCCTCGGCCATATTTACCTGAACTCGGCAAATTAATCGGCAGACGGCGAATCGCGTCGATATCAGTACGCAGTGTTTCGGGTAAACGTACGACGATGTCGAAGCGACGATCCCCTTCAAACAAAGTACCGCTACGGCTGCCGCCAACGGCTGCGGCTACTACCGCTTGAATATCAATGACATTCAAACCATAGCGTGCCGCCTTTTGCCGATCAATGACGACAGAAAGTACCGGTAGACCCGTGGTCTGCTCGACCTTGACCTCAGAAGCACCCTGCACGTGCTCGATACGACCCGCGATCTCCTCGCCCAAGCGATGCAGCTGATCCATATCATCGCCAAACACCTTGATAGCGATATCGCTACGCACGCCAGAGATCAGCTCATTAAAACGTAACTGTATCGGCTGCGAGAAGTCATAGTTGTTGCCCGGGATTTTCCACACGGTGTCACTGATCGCTTGCAACAACTCTTCGCGAGTCTTGCGCGGTTCGGGCCATTGCTCAATAGGCTTAAGCATGATGTAGCCATCCGAAAGACTCGGTGGCATCGGATCGGTAGCAATCTCCGCAGTACCAATGCGCGTGAACATGCGCTCAATTTCTGGGAACTTATTAATCAGCGTACGCTCGATCTGAGCCTGCATTTCGACAGCCTGCGTCAGGCTGATGCCCGGTGCACGAATCGTTTGCACCGCCAGATCACCCTCGTTCAAGTTGGGGATGAACTCGCTACCTAAACGAGTCATGAGCAAACCGCACAACACCACCAATACTGCTGACGTCGTAAGTACCAGCGTCTTTGCCTGCATCACCCACTCGTAAAGCGGCAAGTAGTAGCGGCGCGCTAGTCGCATCAGGATATTTTCTTTTTCGTCCACACGGCCGGTTACGAACATTGCCACCGCAGCCGGCACAAAGGTGACTGACAACAGCATCGCCGCTAGCAGCGCAGTGACCACTGTGAATGCCATCGGGTGGAACATTTTTCCTTCGATACCTGATAGCGCAAAGATCGGCAGGTAGACCACGATAATGATGAACTGCCCGAACAGCAGAGGCCGACGCGACTCTCGCGCTGCTTCGAATACTTCGTGAAAACGTTCTTCGCGCGTCAGCGTGCGGCCAAACTGTTGCTGCGCATGCGCTAGCCGTCGTATACAGCTCTCGACAATCACGACAGCACCATCGACGATGATGCCGAAATCCAGCGCACCGAGACTCATCAAGTTTGCGCTGACTTTTTGCTGCACCATACCGGTCAACGTAAACAGCATAGCTAGGGGAATGACAGCAGCGGTAATCAATGCAGCACGCAAATTACCTAAAAACACAAACAGCACCGCAATCACCAGCGCAGCACCTTCTAGCAAATTCGCCTGTACCGTCGCGATCGCCTTATCAACCAAATGCGTACGGTCATATACCGTCACTGCGCGTACGCCCTTAGGCAGGTTACGGTTGATCTCTTTCATCCGCTTGTCGACAGCCTGCGACACGGTGCGGCTATTCTGTCCAATCAGCATGAACACGGTACCGAGTACAGTTTCATCACCATTGAGCGTGACAGCGCCAGTGCGCAACTCCCGGCCAATACCAACCTCAGCCAAATCGCGAACGCGCACGGGTACGCCTGCGTCGTTCTTGACGATCACATCACGAATATCTTCAACAGTACGTAGCTGACCGGGCACACGCACCAGATATTGCTCACCACGCTTTTCGATATAGCCGGCACCCGCGTTTTGATTATTGTGGTCGATGGCACTAACCAACTCCTCCATCGAGATACCAACAGCTGCCAAACGCTCTGGGCTCGGGGCGACCTGGTATTCCTTGACGTAACCGCCGATTGAATTAATGTCCGTGACACCCTGAACGGTACGCAACTGAGGCTTGATGACCCAGTCCTGAATCTCGCGCAAATCAGTACCGGTATAGAGCGTGCCATCAGGCTTGGTCGCACCCTTGTCAGCCTCGACTGTCCAGAGATAAATCTCGCCGAGTCCAGTGGCGATCGGCGCCAGAGAGGGTGTCAGTCCTGCTGGTAAACGCTCACGGGCTTGCGCAACACGCTCGTTGACCAACTGACGCGCAAAAAATAAATCGGTGTCTTCGGTGAAGATCACCGTCACTTGCGACAAACCGTAGCGTGACAGCGAGCGCGTTTGCTGCAAGCCCGGCAGACCAGCCATCACCGTTTCAACCGGAAACGTGATGCGCTGTTCAGTCTCGAACGGAGAATAGCCCGGCGCGTAGGTATTAATCTGTACCTGTACATTAGTGATGTCAGGTACAGCATCAATTGGCAGACGTTGGTAGCTATAGATGCCGACAGCAATCAGCATCAACGATGCAAACATGATCAGCACGCGCTGTGCGATCGAGAACTGTATCAGCCGTTCGAACATACGCGTGCTTCGCTCAGTTACCGTCTTCGCTGGCTTGCTTCGCCAACTCTGATTTGATCACGTAGCTGTTCGCCGCCGCGTAAGGGGTGCCAGGTGCCAGCTCACTAGTGATCTCGATGTACTTACCATCGGTACGACCGGTCGTCACTGGATGAGGTACAAAGCGCTTGCCATCCCGCACAAAGATTACTTGTTGCGTACCGAGTGATTGCAAGGCGTCGTTTTTGACGGTCACCGGTATCAATGCGTCCCCGGCTTTCACCTCAACATTCACGAACAA
>JBIKUP010000156.1:0-4592 GCA_044347535.1 Burkholderiaceae bacterium | reverse complement strand
AGATCTATGAATCTGCCCCGATGCAACTGCGGCTGTATCCCGATATGACGGCATTGGTTGCTGGCCTGCTTGCGTTTCAACCTCACCCCGACTTTGCACCATCACCACACACACCGACCGGTAGTGCTGAGGCGGCAGGCCGTCTGCTAGCGCTTTACCGTTTACCTCCCGGATCAATCACTCACTGAGCGCTATCGTTATGGCCTACCCTACTATCTCGGTGATCACCTGTACGCGTAACAGCGAGCCCTGGCTGGCAGAATCCATCGCTTCGGTTCTGAAGCAGCGATCAGTATCGGTGGAGTACATCTTTGTTGATGGCGGCTCCAGCGATGGCACGCTTGAGCGCATACGTGCGCTGCATCGACCTTACACGCTCATTGAAAATGTGCAGGGTGGCATCGGTGAAGCAATGAACGCAGGTATTGAAGCGGCACGTGGCGAGATTATTGCGCACCTTCACTCGGATGATTTTTATCTACACGACGATGTCTTACACACCGTTGTAAAAGCATTCCAGCAATACCATTGTCGCTGGCTGTACGGGCGGACGATGCGCTGTATCGATGGTCGCTTGCTGCCTGAGGGTTTCGTCGCACCTACGTTCAGCCAAGCACGACTCTTGCGCGGAAATTTCATTCCGCACCCCGCCACCTTCGTCGCCCGAGAATTGATCTGGCGCGCTGGTGGGTTTGACCAGCGGCTACGCTATGCGATGGACTATGACCTATGGCTACGTCTGTCGCGCCTGACACCACCGCTGGCGCTATCACAGCCTTTAGCGGCATTCCGAGAGCACGCTGGTAGCTTGTCGACACGTGAGCGTGCGCAGGCGATGCAGGAAGATCTGAAGGTCAGGCTATCGCATACCGGTGTCGATCCAATCGCACGTGCCATGCACCTGCTTCGCTATGCGGTGAGACGTCAGCGTGCACGATTAGCTAACCCCGAGGTCGTTCATGCGTGATTTTTCGCTCATTCTCGCTACCGTCGGCCGCACGGTCGAACTCAACCGTTTATTCGATTCATTAGCAGCGCAGAGTTATCGAGACTTTGAAGTGATCGTGGTGGATCAAAACCGCGATGATCGGCTACTGCCGATATTGCACCGGGCACGCTATCTGGGCTTGGTTTTGCGCCATCTGCGGCACTCACCGCCTAATCTGGCGCTGGCACGTAACGCCGGTATCGCCGCAGCTGACGCGCGCTGGATTGGATTTCCGGATGACGATTGCTGGTACCAACCGCAAACACTCGCAAGAATCGCACTGCGCACTCGCCGGTTTGATCGCCCGCAGGGAGTTGTCACGCGTTGGGCAGAGCAAGATCCCGCGCATGCGCCCGCAGCACTGAGTTGGGAGCGCTCGTCGAGATTTCGCGATCTGCCGGTATCGTCGATCACGCTATTCTTTCATCGTGATCTGCTGGATAGCATTGGTGGTTTCGATGGGCGGCTGGGGGTTGGCCAATGGTTTGGCGCTGGCGAAGAAACCGACATTGTGCTGCGCGCCCTACGTGCTGGTGCCCGGGTGGTTTACGAGCCCGGTGCATTGGTACATCACCGAGTGGATGCGGCAACGATCAAGCATAGCCTTGTGATGCGGCAGGCCGCTACGACGCGGGCGCGGGGCACTGGCGCCATGTATGCCAAGCACCGGCTACCGTTGTGGGTGATTGCACGGGGCTTGATGTCACCTGTCATTAAACCACTCGCGCGTGGCCAGCTCGGCGCAGAGCTGGCGCATGGTGCAGCGATCACGCAAGGGCGCTGGCAGGGTTGGTTGCGCTGGTGGTCATTGCACGGAGCCGACCCCACTCGCACTTTATCCGATGGCGCGATGCTGCGTAGCCCATGAGCGCCCTGCCACGCTTCTCGATGTCGGTCGATGATGGCCACCCGCTTGATTTGCGCATGGCGGATTTGCTTCAATCACATGGCATCAAAGCGACCTTCTACCTACCTATGACGAATCAGGAAGGCGCACCCGTACTTTCATCTGCCAGCATGCGTGAACTGGCACAGGCCTTCGAAGTTGGCTCACACACACGTTCACACCGCTATTTGAATACCTTGCACGGTGCCGAGGCATGGCGAGAGATTGTCGACGGCAAACAGCAGCTGCAAGACCAGCTCGGTGAAGAAGTGGAAGGGTTTTGCTACCCCGGCGGACGCTACCAGTACCTGCACAAACTACAAGTACGCTCTGCTGGATTTCGCTATGCGCGCACTACACAAAATCTGCGCATCGACGTGGAATTCCCCCTATTTGAAATGCCAACCACCGCGCAGTTCTATCCGCACACACGTTCGGTATTTTTTAGAAATTTCATCTCGCAGCGCCATTGGGGTAAGCGTAGCGCAGCACTCGGTGCCTCACTGGCGGCAGCGGATTGGTTGATACGCCTTCATGCCTTGCTAGACCTCGCCATAGCGCAGCGTGGCGTGTTTCATCTGTGGTGCCAC
This sequence comes from Burkholderiaceae bacterium, assembly GCA_044347535.1. Classification (GTDB taxonomy): domain Bacteria; phylum Pseudomonadota; class Gammaproteobacteria; order Burkholderiales; family Burkholderiaceae_D; genus Pernthalerella. Next base: position 2,128 of record JBIKUP010000156.1, on the reverse strand, counting down.
TCGATTGATATTGAAAAACTCCAGCTATGGGATCTACTCGATGCTTTTCTATCTCGTGTCGCTCGCCAGATTGGGACGGAGCAGCGGGTCTACAACCGCGACCTGATCGCAGCATCGGCCGCCGTGTCTACCGCAGATAGCAGTCAGCAATCGGCTGTAAAGGCAATTAACGTTGATACATTCAAAGCAGGGAAATTCAAAAGGGAGGAATCCGATGCAAATTGATTCAATGACCAGCGATTCAATAACCAGCAGCTTAATGCCCACCGATTCGACGACAAGTCATTCGGACGCAAAGATCAATCGAGTTACAACCACGATTCTCGGAACACGGATAGACGCCCTCTCATGGGAACAACTGTTAGGCCGTATCGTGCGCTGGGCCCAAGCGGGGCAATCGCGAATGATCTGCCTTTGCAATGTGCACTCGGTGGTCACCGCCAAGCATGATGCAGTACTAGCAAACGCACTAAAGCAAGCGGATCTCAACCTACCTGATGGAGCGCCCATCGCGTGGCTGATGCGGCAACGTAGCTGGCCTGAGCAGCAGCGGCTATCAGGACCTGATCTGATGTGGCAGCTGATGCGAGAAGCAGAAAAACTACAACTCTCCGTGTTCCTGATGGGCGCAACGCCAGCCACCTTGGGCCGCCTCAGGGGGGTATTAAGCAATGCATTCCCGCGACTGATGATTGCAGGCAGCCTGTCACCTCCCTTTCGGCCGCTTAACGAGCTTGAACAGTGCGGCTTTGTCGATCAAATCAATCGCTCCGGCGCGAGCATCGTGCTGATCGGGCTGGGCTGCCCCAAGCAAGAAATCTGGATGGCCGAACGCGGCAATACGATTCGCGCTGTCATGATTGGGGTTGGCGCCGCCTTTGATTATCACGCTGGTAGCTTGCGCCGAGCGCCACCCGTCTGGCAACGTATCGGTCTTGAATGGTTATACCGTCTGCTACAAGAACCGCGTAGACTCGCGCGACGTTATTTACTGACCAATACCTTATTTTTGTTGGCGCTGCCGGCTGAGCTTTGGCGATCGCGACAGCGCTGATCGGGTTGCGTCTTGTTCATCTGCGATTCGTGATCGCCAAGCGGCGATATCGAGCATACCCATACCCTCGACCTCAGCAAATCGGTTGGGTGGGTTCTGATAGTCATTTGCGCTGAAGTCGGCAAAGCGTTTTACATAGGTGCTGCCATGTCGACTCCAGAGTCGATAGACCGGCACTTCGCCATTACTAATGAATTGATTTTGAGAGACCTGATTCCCCGAGATGCTTGCAAATGGTGCGGTCTCGTTAAATAAAATATGCTCATAGCGGTTATTGACGAAACGATTTGCCACAATCTGATTATCAAACCCATTATGTAGCTCTATTCCGCCGCCGTTGTTCTCGAGATGATTGGCGTACACGCTGACACCGTTGGCGAAATCATCGAGATAAATCCCGTAGGCGCTTCGTCCGGCGAGCCCGCTGACGCGGTTACGCTCAATGATCGTGTTCAAACGCTGCCGATCTCGCGCAAAGGTGTAGATGCCACCGCAATCCGACAAACGCAGGCAGGCACGCGCAATGACGTTGTCTGAAACACGCGCATCACGAAACACCCGGATACCGATGTAGGCGGCATCGCTGATCTGGTTACGCTCGACCAGCACATCGCGCGCTGTCTCGAACACAATCACGCCTTTTGACCGGCGTGGCATGCCAAGCATGCCAACACCGTCGAATCGGCTATCGCTTACTGAAATTGCGTGCGCATCTTCATCTGCGCGGAGCCCATGCTGCTGGCTTCCTTTCACCCACAGGCTTTGCACGCGTGCGCCACTCCCCAGCAATAGCGCTTCCTCTGAGCTATTGATGATCTCGGTATCGCGAACCACCAGATTTTGGCTGCCGCTGCCATCAACACCGACACTCGCACCGAAAATTCGAACACCAACGATAGCAACGCCCTGCGATCCGCGTGCATCAATTGCTCGTGAACGCGGCGATGCCCAGGCACGGCCTTCGGGTGATTTACCGTCGTGCGGCCACACAAACAGTAAGCCCTCATGCCACGCCCATTCGCCGGGTGAATCCAGCATCCAGCGCATACCTTCGAGGTAGAACTCGGTCTCCGG
>JBIKUP010000155.1:0-4600 GCA_044347535.1 Burkholderiaceae bacterium | reverse complement strand
GAAAAAACGATTTACCTCGGTAATGCGCGGCTGATGACCGAGCTCGCTATCGACACTACGCCAGGAATGCAATTTGCAACGGAGCAGGAGAGTGCAGGGCGTACCGTATCTTGGCTTGCGGTCCGTGATGCCTCAGGGTGTCGCGTCGTTGGCTTACTGGCGTTCGGTGATACCGTAAAGGCGAGCGCGCGTGACGCTATCGAAAGGCTCAAGGCCCTTGGTGTGCGCAGCATCATGATCACGGGTGACAACGATGGTGCTGCGCGCGCCGTTGCCCAAGCGGTCGGCATCACGGAGTTTCATTCACAGGTGTTACCGGGTGATAAAGCGTCGTTGATTACTCGCTTAAAAGAAGAGCACGGCATTGTTGCGATGGTAGGCGATGGCATTAACGATGCACCGGCACTCGCAGCAGCCGATATTGGCATTGCCATGGCGTCAGGCGCCGATGTCGCCATGCATACCGCCGGCATTACTTTGATGCGTGCTGATCCGGCACTGGTGGCGGATGCGATTGTTATTTCGAAGCGCACTTACGCCAAGATTCGGCAGAACTTGTTCTGGGCGTTCATTTACAACTTAGTTGGTCTGCCACTCGCCGCGTTTGGCTTGCTTAATCCGGTCATCGCCGGCAGCGCAATGGCATTCAGCTCAGTGAGTGTAGTGACGAATGCCTTGCTCCTGAGCCGCTGGCGGCCCGGCAACTAAACCCCAAGGACATCGTAACCGGCATCTTCGATCGCAGTTTTCACTTGATCGAGTTGCGCAGTGGTTTCCACCTTGACGCTTTTGGTCGGCAGATCGACAGTGACGTGCGCGCTTGAATCTAATCTCTGCAAAGCGCGCGTGACGCTGGCGGCGCAGCCACCGCACGTCATGCCATCGACTTTCAGTTCGTACATGCGGGTTCTCCTGAACGTAGCAAACCATACTTTAATACGCACGCATGATGCTTGCGCGAGTGTCTGACCGTGTTAGTCGGGTGAGTTGCAGCGAGGCATAAAAAAACCCGCCAGAAGACGGCGGGTTTTTCAGGGGGCGATAGCGATCAGTTGCGCGTCTCGACCTGTTGTAGCGGCTCGTTCGATACCGGTGGCGCCGGCTTACGCTCACGCGGGGCACGCATTGCTGGTGTGGTGGCGGATTGCTCGGCCTGCACCACGCGCAGACGTTCCGGATTGGTCTCGGTCATTTGCAAGCCAGCCGCGCGCAGCATTGCATCGACATCGATGCTGGCTGCGGCGACCGGAGCAGGCGTCGATGGTACCGATGGCGGCACCACAACTGCGGCCGGTGGCGCTACGTGCACAACTTCGGCGACATGAGCAACGTGGTCTAAGTGAGCATCGCTGTCTGTGTGAGCAACAGGCTCCGCGGTTAATGCATGATCAACTGCCACTTGTGCTACTGCAGGAGCTTCAACCACCGGAGCTTCAACTACCGGAGCTTCAACTACCGGAGCTTCAAACGACGGAGTAGAAACCGCTGAGACAGGCTGCTGGACTGTTTCGGCCACGGCAGCCACTACTGGCGCAGGGGCGGCATGTTGCTGTGGTGATGCGTGGTTGTCGTGCGAGCCATGCATGTCATGCGTGTCATGCGTTTCACGCGCAGCATGCGCTTCATGCGCGTGGCCATGATCACGCGACCCAGCTTCTACGCCTTCATCGCGTTCATCAACGGAATCAGCGACGTCATTGCCGCCTGCTTCACCAGTCACCTGATCGCGGTCGCGACGGTTACGGTTACGGCCACCGCGACGACGACGACGGCGCGGTTGATCGTCGCCACCTTCGGCTGCAACGCCCTCGACTTGCGGTGCGAGCTGATCGCCGGGTTCTGCATTCGCAGTTAGCGGCAACTCGGCCTGCGGCACTGGCTGATCACTCGCCGGTTTACGCTCACCGCGTGGTGGACGCGGTGGACGCTCGCGACGGTTCTCGCCGGCCTCTTGGGCTTCGCGTGGCTCGCGTGCGTCGCGCGCCTGCTTGGGCTGGCGCGGCTCTTTAGCCTCTTTTGTTTCTTTGGCGACTTTAGGCGCAACTTCTTTCGCTGGTTTTGCCTCAGCGCTACGCTCATCCCGGTCGCGACCACGACCACGGCCACGACGATTGCGGCCACCGCGATCACCACGTTCGCTGCGCTCGCGCACCGCTGGCTTGGCAGTCTCGGGTTCTGCGGGTGCGCTCGACTTCTTACGGAATAAACCGAACAGTCGGGACAGAAAACCTTCTGCAGCGGCTTCATCGGTTGCGGTTGCTGCAACAGGTTCTGCCTTGCGCTCGACAATGGGTGCCGGACGATCCGGTGTGATGCCCTTGACCATTGCCTCCTGGCGTGGCTTTGCTTCTTCCGCTTTACGCTTGCTGTAACCGATATCAGTGTCGGCTTCCTCAGCCATCCGGTAGCTGGCTTGCAGGTCATCCAAGCGAGGATCATCGTGCTTGATGCGCTCAAGTTTGTAATGCGGCGTCTCAAGGTGCTTGTTCGGGATGAGCACAGCCGTCACACGATGACGAGTCTCGATCTTAAGAATCTCGCCACGTTTTTCATTGAGCAGGAAAGCCGCTACATCTACCGGCACCTGCACGTGAATCGCCGCTGAGTTTTCCTTCATCGCCTCTTCTTGAATGATGCGCAGCACTTGGAGTGCGGAAGAGTCGGTATCACGAATATGGCCGGTGCCGTTGCAGCGCGGGCAAGTCACATGGCTGCCCTCGGACAGCGACGGACGCAGGCGCTGACGGGATAGCTCCATCAGACCAAAACGGGAAATCTTGCCCATCTGAACCCGGGCGCGGTCGTAGTGCAAGGCGTCCTTCAGTCGGTTCTCGATTTCGCGCTGATTCTTAGCGCTTTCCATGTCGATGAAATCGATCACGATCAGACCGCCCAAGTCACGCAGGCGTAGTTGACGCGCAACTTCTTCTGCCGCTTCGAGATTGGTATTGAACGCGGTGGTTTCAATGTCCGAGCCGCGAGTGGCGCGTGCTGAGTTGACGTCAATCGAGACCAAGGCTTCGGTGTGATCCACCACGATCGCGCCACCGGACGGTAACGGTACCGTGCGCGAGTAGGCGGTCTCGATCTGGTGCTCGATCTGGAAACGCGAGAACAGCGGCACTTCGTCGCGATAGCGCTTCACCCGCTGCACCATATCCGGCATCACGTGGCTCATGAACTGCTGCGCCTGCTCGTGAATGTCGTCGGTATCGATCAGGATTTCGCCGATGTCTGGCTGAAAGTAGTCGCGAATCGCGCGGATCACTAATGACGACTCTTGATAGATCAGGAACGCGCCGGGCGCAGATTTTGATGCACCGTCAATGGCAGTCCATAACTGCATCAAGTAGTTCAGATCCCACTGCAGCTCTTCGACGTTGCGGCCAATACCAGCGGTACGAGCAATGACCGACATACCTTGCGGCAGGTCGAGCTTGTCCATGGTTTCGCGCAGTTCTTGGCGGTCTTCGCCCTCAACGCGGCGTGAGACACCACCACCACGCGGATTGTTCGGCATCAGAACCAGATAGCGGCCGGCCAGCGAGACGAACGAGGTGAGCGCTGCCCCCTTGTTGCCGCGCTCTTCTTTCTCGACCTGAACGACGATCTCCTGACCCTCGCGCAGCGCCTCACGGATGCTGGCATTTCGAACATCAACCCCCTCGCGGAAGTAGCTACGTGCTACTTCCTTGAATGGCAGAAAGCCGTGTCGCTCCTCGCCATAGTTGACAAAGCAGGCTTCCAGCGACGGCTCGATACGGGTGATGACGCCCTTGTAGATGTTGGATTTGCGTTGCTCGCGGCCGGCGGCCTCGATATCGATGTCGATCAGCTTTTGGCCGTCGACAATAGCAACGCGCAGTTCTTCCTGCTGCGTTGCATTGAACAACATTCGTTTCATTATTAAGTACTCCGCGGCCCCTAAGGGCCCTCATGTCGCGCCGACAAACGGGCGCAACTCATTCAAGAATGGATGCGAGGGACGGAGGCTGGAGGGAGGGGCGCCATGAGCTAAGGTCACGCAAAATGCGCGCGGCCTCGTAGGGCGCTGATGCTGCAGTTACTGCCGAAGCGATCAGTCCGCGCGCAGCCGCCGACGAGCGCGCAAGGTGCGCACAATGTCATGGCTGGGGTTGGGACTGGAGATCATCATGTCTTTTCAGCGACAGCTTTCGATCAATCGGCAAACAGTACTGCATCATCTTCCGACCAGCCTCGCGATCTACGGCGGGCTGGCCAGATTTATCCTTGGGTTCCAGGCTCTCGGTTCCAACACCCCATCGCATGGTCTGGTCGCATCGTCGGTGCAACGCTGACCGCAGCAGGGTGCTGCATACACGGCTATATTCGTCTGTTTTGCAATTACTTTGCGAGGTCGACGAACCGACCCCTGTGTAGAATGCTTACATCTTCCGACACATACACGGACCGAGTCCGCCTCGTGATTATACATTCCCGATGAAGGACTTAGCGAGATTTTCCGGGGCCGGCACGTCGCCAAAGGTGAACGCTCCCGGCGCGGGTGAGCGGGCCGAGGTCAGGCTCATCACGATTGGTCCCGACGAGGCCGGCCAGCGCATTGATAATTTCTTGTTAA